>JAHHHZ010000006.1 GCA_019359095.1 Pleurocapsa minor HA4230-MV1
TTTGGTGACAACTGATTGAGTTTTTCTAGTTCGTTTAACTTAGGTTCTTGGTTCATCTTACCGTTACATTACCCAGTTTTCTTAACGAGTGCAACCTTATCTCTCTTTTTAATACCTGAATCCTTACTTAGAAAGCTATGTTCTGGCACAAAAAAACATAGAACAAAATCATCAGAATTCTTAAGGGACTTGTAAAAAATTTTGTAATTCAGGCAATCACTTTTCTTTTTGACTCGATTAATAATGCGATCGCCTTAATAATTTTCCTAATTAGATTATTCATGATTTTAATCTGTTCAATAAAAATAAAAAAAGCTAAGCAACTATTTAGTTTGTCTCAGCTTAAGTTAAATCAATAAAAATATAATAGATTAAGCTATAGTTACATACGCGCCAAAGCAGATATCTTTGATAATATTTCTGGTTTTAAACCTTGTAGATCATCAAGATACAACCATTTTTCTTTAACTAATGCAGCAAAATCAAATATAATAGTAGAAAAATCGCAGACATATTTACCATCTATTTCATATCTTTTAGTACTCAATAGATCGTGTAGATACCATAAATCTTCTAATTTTGTAATTGAATTGGCGCGATCTCGAACGTTAGCAATTAAAGCGGAAGTTTCTCTTTCATAGGCTTTTTGTAAGGCTCTTTGGGCTATTTTTTCCTCCATTTCAGAAAAAGTGTTTTTGCTGGCTTCTAACATTAAGGCAAATTTGAATTTAATATTTAATACATTTATTCTATCGTCAAAATCGTATCATTAAAACAGTCGATCGCATAGTGTTTTTAGCGATCGACTAATTACTAAACTAGTTATTACTAAAGTAATTTTAACGAGCTAGATTGAGTAATTCTTTAGGAGATGCTAATAAATCGATCGCCACAAAGAAAATTTTGTTTTCCGAATTCAGCAAAAATCTCCAAGACATATTCATGCCAACACCCGCACCAAACCAAGGAGTTTGGACTTTTCCTGTAACTTTGATTTGTGTGTAACCATCTTCTACTGGTTCTTCAATACCACGCTCTGGAGCTAATTTCAGATTAGGGCATTCTTCTTTAAAAAACCTTAACACTGCATCTTTACCCACGATTGGCTTTTTAAATGGAGGTTGTAGCGCACCATCTTCGCTAAATAATTTGATTAACTCATCAAAGTCATTAGCATTTAACAGATTCATATAGCTCAATACTGTAGGATTACTCACGCCAGTAATCGCCACCTTAGTTCGCTGAGAAATTTCTGTCGGCGGAGCAACAGGTTCACTCACCCTGTCAAAACTGCCCAATTTACCAGTATCAAAGCCCATATCTACTACGGTGTTACGTAATACGGTGATTTGTTGACCCGAATCTAATCCCTGGAGTGTAGTTAGTACTGCATTGGCATTAGCAGACAGTTTGTAACCTTCAGGAATAGGAGCGACAATTCCTTGCTCCATCCATTCCCCTAATCGATACCAAAAACCCAGCTTAATATTAGGAGTCCAAGTAGCATAAGTACGGCAAATTGGTGTATCCGCACGGTTAGCAAGATCGCACATTGTCTGAGACTGTTCTTGAAAACTCATTGCCTTAATTTGGTCAAGAGTAGGCTCAGCAAACTGCATATTGGCAGCTCCCGGAGCAGCAACGGTAATTGTTTTACCCATTTCCAAGTATGCAAACCAAATCCAGGCTAGTTGGTCTTCTGCACTAAGTTGATTAAATCTAGCTGTCAATGCTGGTACCGCATCAGCAGATAAAGTGTTGGCTGAGAATATATTACGTGCTGAGTCAATAGTGAATGGCATAGATAATTTTCCAATAGGTTATCGTGCAATTAGGTTAAAAACATTGATTGTTTAAAACACCGATTCTATTGTAAACATATATTGAGCAAAATTAATTTTTATTTAGAAACAATTAAAGTTATTTACAAATATCAATGCATATGATAGAGAAATATTTAAGTATAATTAAATAAAAACAAGATCTTTTTTGCTCATTCGTCACATCGAGCAGCATCTTTGATCGATCCACTGTTTAGCTTGACGAACAGCATCCATAGTTGTCATCGCACAAGGGACAGCAACAGCGCAACCTCGATCGTGATTGACCCATGCAGCATAAATACAATGTCCTTCCTCTAATTCATCGCGGTCTATTTCTACCTTGCAGTCACGATAAGCAAAAGAAAGAACAATCTGAGGATAATTTGGCTTCATTATAGTTTTTGCTCAACAAATGAGCTTGAGATTAGGAGTACAGGCGATCCCGAAGCTTATGCTAAAGCACATTGTCCTAAAGGATTAGGAGCTTCGCTCCGTCCGCCTGGGGGCGCGTCCCGCTCCGTATATGGTATATCGCTTTTTTAATCTAAATCTGGGAACAGCGGATATCTAGGAGTAGGATTTGGTTTGATATCCGCTGAAGATTAATTTATGCTTACGCAGCAGCTAGATTTTCAGCCACAAAATTCCAGTTGACTAATTTACCGAGAAAATCATCAATATAAGCAGGGCGTTTATTTTGGTAATCGAGATAATAAGCGTGTTCCCAAACATCCATAGTTAATAAAGGAACTTGGTCGCTCGTTAAAGGATTATCAGCATTAAGGGTTTTAGTAACTTTGAGGGTGTCTCCATCCAGCACTAACCAAGCCCAGCCGCTACCAAACTGAGTAGCCCCAGCATTTTTAAAAGCTTCGACAAACAGCTCGAAACTACCAAAGTCAGCCTCAATTTTTTGTGCTAATTCTCCTGTGGGAGTACCGCCACCATTGGGTTTCATACAATGCCAATAAAAGGTATGGTTCCAAGCTTGAGCAGCGTTATTAAATAATCCAGCTTGACTAGCATCGCCAGCGATCGCTTTAATGACCTCCTCAAGCGGCTTGCTATCTAAGTCTGTTCCCTTAACGGCATCATTGTATTTACTGACATAAGCAGCATGATGTTTGTCGTGATGAAATTCTAATGTGCTTTGAGAAATTGCTGGTTCTAAAGCAGTGTAATCGTAAGGAAGAGATGGTAATTCATAAGCCATGGTCGTTTGTTCTCCTCTCGCTATCAAAAATATTTGGACAAAATACAGGAATATTTCCGTTTGCTACAGTCGCGATCGCTAGCAAAAAACGGGTGTTGAGCCTATTCCTAACTCCATTTGTCAGAGAGACCCCGCCTTAAAAAGACGGGGCTTCCTCTGACTTTGTGATAGTAACGCAGTTTCGAGTAATAAAAAATACTCATCCCCTGGAGGGGGAATAGGTCTATGTGAGCATCGATGAATTGAGACTAACCCTGTTTTAAACAAGTAAAGACTGTACTATTTCCCCGCAGTTAAAATAAATAGGGTGTGTTCCTGCCCAAAATTTAAAATCTTTTAAGATTAAAGGGAAAATAGGCTAAAAGTAATGAAATGGGAATTCCACAACTAGTTATTGGCAATAAAAACTACTCATCATGGTCACTTCGTGCTTGGCTAATTCTGGCTAAACTAGGTATTGAGTTTCAGGAAATTCGTGTACCTCTTTTTAGAGAAGGATATCAAGCAGAAATACGGCGTTACTCTCCAGCAGGCAAAGTCCCCATTTATTTAGAAGACGATCTTACTATTTGGGATAGTTTAGCTATTGCCGAATATTTCGCCGAACAACATCCAGAATTATTGCCTAATGATACCAAGCAAAGGGCTTTAGCTCGCTCACTAGCTGCCGAAATGCACTCTGGTTTTTTTGCCTTGCGATCGCAAATGCCGATGAATTGTCGCGCAACCAACCGAAAAGTAGAACTTACTTCCGAATTAGCTGATGATATTCAACGAATTCAGGCTATCTGGACTAGTTGTAGAAACCAAAATACTCAAACTGGTTCATGGTTATTTGGTAATTTTACTATTGTCGATGCTATGTATGCACCAGTAGTTTTTCGCTTTAATACTTATGGTGTTAAATGCGAGCCAATAGTTACTGATTATATAAGCTGGGTATTAAACGATCCTGATATTAAACGTTGGAATGAAGCTGCCAAAAATGAAACAGAAATAATTCAAACAGCGGAAGTGGGAGTTCAATAACTTATACCTAAAGCGATCGTTTATCCTTTAGGGCTTTTTAATATTTTTGTTGCCAAATAAAAAACGCTCAGAAGCAATCTGAACGTTGGATTAAATATGTAACTTAGCTTAGAGCTTTAAAACTAGCTAATTCGCCTCTAAGATAGATTACAAAGCATTAGCACCTGCAACTACCTCGGAAAGTTCCTGAGTGATTGCAGCTTGTCTGGCTTTGTTGTAGGACAAGGTTAAATTACCCATCAGATCTGTGGCATTTTCACTAGCATTATTCATCGCTGTCATCCTTGCTGCTAGCTCACTCGCTGCTGCTTCCTGTAAAGAGCGCAAAATTTGGTTGTTGAGATACAGAGGTAGTAAAGCATCTAAAATCTGAACTGGATCTTGTTCAAATATTGTATCTTGAGGATATGATTCAACTTCTGAAGTGACGCTTTCTCTTTCTACACCAAACTTTCCACCTTTAGTAGTAAGACGGAAGATTTCATCATCTTTGACTGCTAACCCTTGAGTTGTTAAAGGTAGCAAGGTTTGAATTACAGGTTTAGAAGCAATTAAAGAAACAAACTTAGTATAAATTAGTTCTACTTTGTCTACTTCTTCTGCCAAAAATAAAGACAGCAATTCGTCACCAATTTCCGATGCTTCAGGCGCAGTAGGTATTTGCTCTAAACCAACAAAGCTTTTTTCGATCGGCGCATTGCGGGTTTCGTTACCAAAGTATTGAGTTGCTTTACGCCCAATGACAACGTAAGTATAACCAATACCTTGAGCGGTTAATTCTTTAGCTCTGTTCTCAGCCCTACGAATTACGTTAGCATTATAACCACCACATAAACCGCGATCGCTACTAACTACTAATAAAGCCACTTTTTTGATTTCTCTTTGTTGAAGCAAAGGCAGCTCAACATCTTCAAACTGAAGTTTGCCCTGAATATTATAAAGCACCTGGGCTAAACTGTCGGCAAAAGGACGAGTGGAGTTGACCTGTTCTTGAGCGCGACGAACCTTAGCAGCAGCAACCAGGCGCATTGCTTCGGTGATCTTCTTCGTATTTTTAACTGACGCGATGCGATCGCGAATCGCTTTTAAATTAGCCATATTATATAAAGGAATGAAGAACGAAGGATGAGGAAAAAGTCATAGGTAGTAGGTAGTAGGTAGTCCTAAAGGACGACGCGTAGCTAGTCCTAAAGGACAAGCTTCGCAAATGCTTTAGCATAAGCTTCGTGACCGTAGGGCGACGCGTAGCTAGTACTTTAGTGAATCCTTTAGGGCAAATAGGTAGTAAGTCAATATGATTGATTCTACATGTCCTGCTTCCCCGTTACCTATTACCTATTACCCATTACCCATTACCCTTAAAATCTAGGCTGTTGCCATGAAGGATTGTTTGAATTCGTTAATTCCTTCTTTAAGCAGGTTTTCCGCTTCGTCGGTTAGTTTTTTCTCAGAAGCAATGATCTCACCATATCTAGCTTTGCTACTACCGAGATATTCTTGTAATCCTTGAGCGAAATCACTCGCTTTTTCGACAGGAACATCATCTAAATAACCATTTAAGCCAGCGTATACTTTTGCTACCTGCTCGGCTACTGATAGAGGAGAACCTTGAGCTTGTTTAAGAATTTGACGTAGACGTTGACCTCTGGCAAGCTGATTTTGAGTAGCTGCATCTAAGTCTGAGGCGAACTGAGCAAATGCTTCTAGTTCAGCAAACTGAGCTAGTTCTAGCTTAAGTTTACCTGCTACCTGCTTCATCGCTTTGGTTTGAGCTGCCGAACCGACACGAGATACTGAGATCCCCGCATTGATCGCTGGACGGAAACCAGCATTAAATAAGTCAGAAGACAAGAATATTTGACCGTCAGTAATGGAAATTACGTTAGTCGGAATATAGGCTGATACGTCACCAGCTTGAGTTTCAATGATCGGTAGAGCAGTCATACTACCACCACCCAAAGCATCACTCAATTTGGCTGCACGCTCTAATAAACGGGAGTGAAGATAGAATACGTCTCCTGGATATGCTTCACGACCTGGTGGACGGCGTAATAACAAGGACATTTGACGATATGCCTGTGCCTGTTTGGTCAAATCATCGTAGACAATCAAAGTTGCCTTACCTTGATACATGAAGTATTCGGCGATCGCAGCACCTGTATAGGGAGCAAGGTACTGTAGAGTAGCAGGATCGTTAGCGTTAGCTGCAACAACTACAGTGTAGTCCATTGCTCCTTTTGATTCGAGGGTATTAACTACCTGAGCTACTGTAGAAGCTTTTTGACCGACAGCCACATATACGCAGATTACATCTTCACCCTTCTGGTTGATGATTGTATCGACTGCCACGGCAGTTTTACCTGTCTGTCTGTCGCCAATAATCAATTCACGTTGACCACGACCAACGGGAATCATCGCGTCAATCGCTGTAATTCCTGTCTGCATTGGTTCACAAACTGACTTACGGGCAATAATCCCTGGTGCCATAGATTCAATCAGGCGAGTTTGATCGCTCTTGATCTCACCTTTGCCATCTAGAGGCGCTGCTAAAGAATCGACAACTCTACCAACTAGAGCGTCACCCACAGGAATTGCTGCAATCTTACCAGAAGCTTTGACTGTACTGCCTTCTTGGATTCCAAAACCGTTACCCATCAGTACAGCACCGACGTTATCTTCTTCCAAGTTGAGGGCGATACCTACTGTACCGTCTTCAAACTCTAGCAGTTCTCCTGCCATTGCCTGTTCTAGACCGTAAACCCGTGCAATTCCATCACCTACTTGAAGTACAGTACCTACATTGGAGATCTGAACATCCTGTTCGTAAGATTCGATCTGCTGCTTAATAATGCTGCTAATTTCGTCTGGTCTGATGCTAACCATAGCTTTATTTCGTATGTAATTAGTTTTATTCTGTCTGACTGTTGAGACGCGATCGCTGAGTATAGCTACGTCTGGTTTGTAATTTAGGGATTTAAGCTGATACTAATACGACGGAGTTGTCCGCGAATACTGGCATCAATTACTTTCGAGCCAACTTTTATAATGACTCCACCAATTAAGTCAGAGTCAACGCTGGTTTTTAGCTCTACATCACTAGCATCAGCGATCGCTTTTACTTTCTCAATTATGTTCTGCTTTTGTGAATCGCTTAACTCTGTAGCGGAAGTGACTTCTGCTAGAACGGTTTGATTAAGCTTGCGCAGTAAATTTAGATATTGCTCGACAATTGGCTCTAAAAAGACAATCCGTCTCTTGTCAACTAGCAGCATCATGAAATTAACTAAGTAAGGGTTTGCGTCGCCACCCAACACCTGTTTTAGTACTGCTTTTTTATCTTCCCCTTTAACTACTGGATTAAGCACAAAGTCTTTGAATTCTTTGGACTCTGAAAGTAAAGAATCTAAAGCACGGAAAGTTTCACCAAACTGATTAGTTAAATCACGCTGCTGTGCTAGAGACATTAATGCCTGAGCATAGGGTTCTCCAACTTCACTATTGATTAGAGTTCCACTCATAATGATTAACCTCCTAATTTAGCGATACTGCTATCGATTAGCTTGCGCTGTACGTCGTCGTTGAGCATATTTTCCATTTGGGATCTGGCATTTTCTAAGGCTAATGCCACGACACGCTCTCTTAGTTGGGCGATCGCTTTTTCTTGTTCGGAACTCAGGTCTTTACCTGCAATCTCTTTAAGGCGTTGAACCTCTTTTTCTCCTTGAGCTAAGATCGTTTCTCTTGCTTTTTGAGCGTTTGTAGTTGCTTCAGAGCGAATTTTGGCAGCTGTTTGTTTAGCTTCCTCTAGTTTTTTCTGTTCGTTTGCTAGAGTAACTTCAGCTTGTTTTTTCTTCTGCTCAACTGCTTGAATTTGCTCGGCAATCTTTGAACGTCTTTCGGTCAAAATTTTGCTGAGAACTGGTTTACCAAAATAAACCAGTATTCCTACTAGGAGGGTAAGGTTGATCAGGTTTGTTTCAAAAATGTCTAAGTTTAAACCAAAACCACTTTCAACCTCTGAGTGTGCTTCTGCTAGAAATAATAAAGTCTCTATCATACCCAGTTGAGTTTTGTTATTTTTTTCATTTATGACCGCAATTAATCAGGTTTATTAAACTTATTTGACTAATTCTGGGTCGAGTATTTTTTCTAAGATTTGACGAGACAGAGAATCTACTTGCTGCTCTAAAGTTGCAAAAGCGGCTGCTTTCTGCTGCTCTATTTCTTGAGTTGCTGCTTCTCTTTGGGATTGAACTTCTTGTTGGGCTGCTGCTACTTTGGTTGTCGTAATTTCCTTAGCTTCTGCTTGAGCTTGTTGAATCAAAGCTTGAGATTCTCGGCGCGCTTGGGCTATTTGTCTCTCATATTCTTTGACAATGCTTTCAGCTTTAGCTAGTTTATCCTTAGAACCAGTGTCACCACTGCGAAGATAATCCTCCCGTTCATCCAGCACCTTCATTAATGGCTTGTAAAATACTGCGTTTAACAGTGCTGTTAAGAGCAAAAACTGCACTGCCATTAAAGGCAAAGTCGCATCAAAATCAAACATTTTTTATAGGGCAAATTGGATTGAACAATTAAACCTGTAGAGATACTCAAAGAGTGTCTCTAACAGATTTTAAGCTTAGAAAAATTTATACAAAAGGATTGGCAAATAATAGTACCAAGGCGACTACTAGGCCATAGATGGTCAAAGATTCCATAAACGCCAAAGTTAATAGCAGAGTACCGCGAATTTTGCCTTCAGCTTCAGGCTGACGAGCAATACCAGCTACTGCTTGACCAGAAGCATTACCTTGTCCAATACCAGGGCCGATTGCAGCCAAACCAATAGCTAATGCAGCAGCGATAACGGAAGCAGCTTGAATATCCATGAAATTTTACCTACTTTAAATTTACTGAAAGAACTTAAAAAACTGGCGTGAAGCTATATAAAGCTATATACTTCAACACTTAAACAAACAAAATTTAGAAGTTAGATTGCTTCTAAATTACACCTCTTAATCGTGGTGATCCACTAAAGCTTCGTGTATATATGCTCCAGCAAGGGTAGCAAATACTAAAGCTTGAATCGCACTAGTAAATAAGCCTAGCGCCATTACTGGTAAGGGGATGAATAACGGAACTAAGAGTACTAGTACAGCAACTACTAATTCGTCAGCCAAAATATTACCAAACAGACGGAAACTTAGAGAAAGAGGCTTGGTGAAATCTTCGAGGATTGCAATAGGAAGTAGAACAGGAGTCGGTTCAATATAGTGTTTGAAGTAACTCAGTCCTTTCTTCTTTAACCCAGCGTAAAAATACGCCAAGGAAGTAAGCAATGCTAGAGCCACCGTGGTATTAATGTCATTTGTAGGAGCAGCTAATTCACCCGATGGTAACTCAACGAGTTTCCAAGGCACTAACGCACCTGACCAATTTGACACAAAGATGAACAAAAACAAAGTGCCGATGAAAGGCACCCAGTCACGATATTCTTTTTCGCCGATCTGATTTCTCACCAAATCTCGAATAAACTCTAGGACAAACTCCATAAAGTTTTGAATACCACTAGGAATTTTTTGAATATTCCGCGTGGCAGCTAGAGAAGCTATTACTAAAAGACCGATGACGATCCAAGAATTGAGAAAAACCTGCCCATGAACTGTAAAGTTGCCGATTTTCCAAAGAAAATGTTCGCCAACTTCTAATTCTGCCAGGGTATAAGTATTTAGAAAAGTCAAAGCACCTAGAATTTCCATATGCCTAGATTGAACAAAACATTAAATTAAAACTGTTCTGGTAGTTTCTTTAAAAATCTCTTATTTTAAGCGTCATTTTCTGTTTCTGCTGACCAAAAGATTGACTTCACAGTGTAGATAATGATCGCTGGTTTATAAGTTAGAAATCCAAGAAAAACAGGAAGAATGTGTAACTGTTGCCATTTACTAGCGACTAGTATCAAGATGACAAAAACTCCTAACCCTTTAGCACCAAGACGTTGCTGACCTAGGCGTTCAACATCTTTGGCTAACATTCTCAAATATACAAGCCCGACAGCTGCACCCAATAAATAGTTGCCAGCAGTGTTTAGAGAGCAAAAATACCACACGGGGAAAAAAATGATTCCCATCAATACCAGAGTAGTCAACAACAGCGATCGCTGTAATTGATAAAAATCTGCCATTGAGTCATGAGCTTCTAAAGCATTAGCATCATCATGAGTAATCTGCTCGTCTTGAACTAGTAATGGTTCGGGAGATTGATTAGACAAAGGTACGTTACTCGAATGCGGATCCATTCTTATTTTTGGTTACTGCTACCACTAAATTTTTTTACATATATATAATGTAAATCAATTTAAGCAGCTATTTATCCATTAAAATAATGGAATTTACCTTAGTCCAACAATTGTTTACTAAGGCGCTACTGGGCAATACTACGAACCTTGCAGTAATGCTTTTCAGTCACAGTACCCAGAAATCATATCACGGTACTGTAACCAATTATTAAAAATTTCTGAATGATTGATCCAGAGAAATTTAGTTGAACTTATAGGTTTGAGTTTTTTACGTTCAAGTTCGCGCTCCAAAAACTTCAGCTCAATTTCGAGTTTTGAAAACAGATTACCCAAATGTTCGTTTCGCGATCGCTCGTTGCCGTATTTTTCGTTCAGGAATTGAAGCGAAACCTGTGCATTTACGAGTACTTGATGCGCTTTGATCAGCCAGAATTACGGCGATCGCTAATCAGACTGAATGTTCGCCACATCCAGGAGTAATGGGTTTTATCCAACTGAAATTCGCTGTAACAGAAGTAGTCAATACTATATTTTATTTACAAATAATCTCTAACTTAACAATTAAAATATTTCACAAATATGGAAGAACTATTAGAACTTAGGAACTGTATTCTTAGCCAGGAATACGCAAAAGCGTTATTAATTATTGATGAACTGGAAGAAATGAGTAAAGATGACAAATCAACCAAAATTTCTAGCTACATCATAATTTTGCTCATTCATTTAATTAAACAAGAAGCTGAAAATAGAAGTACTCGCTCTTGGGAAAAATCAATTTTAAATAGCTTAGATAGAATCAAATTCGTTAATAAACGAAGAAAAGCAGGCGGCTACTACTTAAATAATGAAGAATTAAAAGACTTAATCGAAGAAAGCTTTAATTATGCCTTGCGCGAAGCTAGTTTTGAAGCTTTTGAAGCAATTTATAGTTCTGACGAATTATTAGAAAAATTTGACCAAAATAAAGTTAAAGAAAAAGCTTTTGAATTAATTAAAAATAGTTAGCTTTATGGTCTTTCGTAGCTCTAATTACTTTGGATGATGAGTAAAAGCGATCGCTTTAAAGTAAAAATTAGTGGGGTAATTTTGAATTTTGATTGGCAGCTAAATCTGTCAAAAAAGCTGCGATTTCTTTAAAATAAGCTTTAAATCTAAGATAAGTTTTTAAACCATTTTTACAATTATGATGTTATTCTAGAAAAATTTTAAGGTGATAATGAGGTTGAGCTATGGATTCTACAGAACCACCCCAGCAGCGTCCTGAAGAAAGTGTGACTTTTGTTATCAGCAAGTCAACCAGGAACGTGTTTTTTGCGAAAATACTTATACTATTAGGCTTAACCCTACTGGGGGGTTATTGGTTTGCAAGAAAAAGTGCCAATGATTATGAAAGAGGTTGTGAACTAACACAGGAAAAATATTTAGAAAGATTTGACGAGTACAAAGGCGCTTTACTAAATGCCAAACAGTACGATAATCCCTTATATTCAACCTTCCTAATGCTTATAGTTGTGTCCTTCTTCATTGGTTCGTATGAGTTAACTACTTTAATAATTGGTTTTATTATTGGAAAAGTGATTAGAAGGTAAGCTTAGTTCTAACGTAAGTCGCGTGATCTAACAATCCAGTTGGAGCGGATGTGCAAAGTTTCTTTGTATACTGTGCATGTTGCTTAGCCACCGCTCAACCAGAACGTTAATTTATAAATATTTTCCCAGACAATTCTCCTTCGGAGAAGCTTCACCAAAGGTAACTTCAATTGCTATCAAAAAGCGATCGCACTATTGAAAAATAACTTATTTGTAGCGTTTAATGGTTTGCTAAATTGTGAGTATGATGATTTTAGTTCATGGATTTTGAGTGGGATGAAAGGAAAAATTATGAACAATACCTCAAGAACAAACTGGGATAGAATTGATGCAATGTCAGATGATGAAATTGATACATCTGATATCGTGCCTCTTACAAATGAGTTTTTCTCAAAGGCAAAATTGCGAATGCCTTCTTCTTCGTTAGATACTGTTGTTGTTCGTATTGATTCTGAAACTTTATCCTGGTTTCAATCAAAAGGGGAAGAAGCCGCACAACATATGGCTGCTGCTCTACGAATTTACGCAGAAGCACAGAAAAATGCTGCTAATATGCGTCAATCAGCATAACAATTTAAATGCAGCGGATAGTCAGAAATTGTTGGTGTTGAGTTTGAGATAATCTACGATCGAGTTTCATTGCTGCTTAAAATAATTAACTGTTGTTTAAAAAGCGATCGCTTTCAATAGATTACAAAATATTGAATTTAATAATTGATTAATATTTTGGAATCAAAGAAAAAATTGATGGTCGAACACCGAGATATTTGACAGCTAGATGATGTAGCCAAATATTCCAAACAATCATAGTTAGAGACGTAGCGATCGCTCCACCGAGAATTCCCAATAAAGGAATGAGAATTATAGATAAAACTAAATTAATTAATGTTCCGCAAAAATAAACATAGACACATTGATAATTGTGTCCTGTAAGTTGCATAATGTAACCAACACAACCAGAAGCTACATTAACTAATTGTCCAACTACCAAGACAAGCATTGACCATTTGGCTGCTATAAATTCAGTACCAAATAAAGCCAAGACATCATCACCAAAAAGAAATAAATAACAACTGGCAATTAAAGCAGGAAAAAAGATCCAACCGATAATTTTAGTTAGTAAATCTTGTAACTCTTTTTTCTTTCCTTGAACATATAAAGAGCTAAATGTAGTCGCTAAAACTGTAGTACTTGCTGTTAATAAAATATTGATCCAACAAGCCGTTTTAAGAGCAGCACTATAAATACCTACTTGTTTAGCATCTAAAAGAAATCCAATCATAAAAATATCAGTTTGATTGAGAATTAGATAAGCTCCATCACCAAGTACAAAAGGAAGAGATACAGACAACCATTCTTTAGGCACGCGAATAGACTTACAAGCAAGCCATTCTTGAGGTAATTGCTGACAAAACAACCATAATTGTAGAGCTAACAAAACAAAAAGACTAATTATAAAAATAGCGATCGCATCACTACTAGTTATAGGAAAAAGATAGTGTTGTAAACAAAATATCCCCATAACTAAAAATATCGGCAAGATAATAACGGATGGTAAATATGCCAAAATAAATCGATTCAATACTTTGGACATTTCCATTTGCTGTCTTAATAAAGCCAAAAGTGGAATCGTCCAAACTCCTATTAACATTGTTGGCAAATTAAGAGAATTTTTTTGTCCCAAATAAACAATAACTATAGTAACTACAATTGACAAGAAAACACCTGCGATCGCTACATATAGCCAACTGTGACAAATTATGCCTCGCGCTCGTCCCCAATCTTTTTTTACTTCGTATTCAGGAACCAGCTTTAACAAAGCATTTGGTAATCCTAATCCTGCTATATAACTTAAAAATATGCCTAAATTAAGAATATAGTCATATGTTCCGTACTCTGTTGCTCCTAACCAGCGAGCTAGTAGGATTTGAGAACTATAATTAACAACAATTCCTAAGATTTGTAATCCTGAAACTATTCCTATACTTGTGAATAATGGGACTATTGAAACTGGTTGTTTATAACCAGAAAACAGCCAGCTTTTCATATTCAATTGAAAATAAATATTACCTCACAAGTATAATCATCCTTTTAAAAACTGCCATTATTTTATATCTAAATACGCTTAAAAATTGCAAATTATTTTACTGTCAAAAATTTTATTTTCTAATATTCTTTAAGCATTAATTGTCAAGAGTATTTTCACTATACTTTTTTAAAAATTAATGATGAATTGTCGTGCATTTAATTGACTACTTGAAGCAAGATTCTATTCTAAAATTGCCAAAACCTAATTGACTGACAAAAAGTAGATAGCGATCGCTTTAAACTAAAAATTACATTAATCGCCAGGTTCAATTGCTACTTAAAATAATTAACTGTCATTTAAGCTGTGCATATAATAAGTTGTCTACTATTGCCTCACCTTCTGAAGTTAAATACTCAATGGTTGTGGGTATTCTACATAGAGGTAGCATTTGAACCCTGCTTGGGGAGAATTTAGGGGGCTGGTATAGTGGACATTGAATTTGGTTATGTTCAGGAATATAACGTAGAGCGAGGCTTCGGCTACGTGAGCCGTACTTTTGGTAAATCTAAACGTAAATATGGAGATATTAATCGAAGACATAGAGACGGCCTTTGGTTCCACATCAAGAGGGTTAAGCATGATTACCCTGATGTGGCAAAAGAGCTAGACGCTGGATTATTTACAAGCATTAGCTTCTGGTATGAGCTTGACAGGAGCGATAATAATCGCATAAACGTTGGTCAGATCTGGGTAGACCCTAAAGATATTCCCAAACAAAAACGTGACGATTTAATCGCTTACATTGAACAGCAATGGTGTGTTGCTAGTGTCTTTCCTGAATGGTTAGATTCAGTAACGCTCCTCATAGTTGGGGAGGCTCGTAGAAATGAGTTGAAACAACTTTATGACGAGCAAATCCGTCAACAAAAGGAAGCAGAAGAACAAAAACATCTACAGAGACAAGCTCGAATTGAACAAAGGAAGGTTCAAAGTAAAAACGACCTCCTATCAGCCCGCGATCGCTTTCGATCTGAAAGAAATAAGTTGAAAAAACTTTATGACGAGCAAATCCGTCAACAAAAGGAAGCAGAAGAACAAAAACATCTACAGAGACAAGCTCGAATTGAACAAAGGAAGGCTCAAAGTAAGAACGACCTCCTATCAGCCCGCGATCGCTTTCGATCTGAAAGAGGTGTAATTGAGGCAATTTTTGCAAGCAATGAGATGCATGGGTTGCCCCCTGAACTACAAAGAATCGTTCGTCCGTGTCCAAGACGTAGCAGAACAAATCCTCTTTCTCATCAACCTGGTGGTAATGATGTAGTAGTTGCTTATAGTCTCGGTGACGCAATTCTATATGACTGGATCAAAAATGTTAATTGGTATATTAGTTCTTTTGAGCGAGAAGATCCTGGTTTCCATTTGCGCATAACGTCAATATATGGACGTTTTTATGAAGATCCGAATGAACGTAGAATTGGTGTTTTTTGCTCAATATGGACTCGTGAAAGAGATGGGGCGTTACAATCGGCTGTTAAAGCCTGTGTAAGCAGATACCAAAGACAGATGGAGATTGGTCATACAACATTACATCAACAAGCAAAAGAATACTGGAAGAATAAGTACGGTCTTTCTGAGCAGGAGGTGGAAAGTTTGCCAACTCTTTATACGCAATATATGAAAGAGAGAGAAGATGATTTTCTCATTTAAGCAGAATTGTTTTGCACGTTTCACAACCTAACAATCGGGCTGCACCAGAACGTACAAAGTCTTCTAATTGAGTTGCAAGGTTATCTGTGTACGGTGAGCGCGAACGTTAATTTATAAATATTTTCCCAGACGATTCTCTTTCGGAGAGGCTTCTCCAACGCCAAGTTTAATTGCTGCTTAAAATAATTAACTGTCGTTTAAAGAGCGATCGCACTCCTGTTAAATCCAACTGACAATTAGTTAGTATTTCTTGCACCGTCTTTGCTTGGTTTTGTTCACAGGCAAGCATAAATTCATACTCAGCATCAGATAAGTTTGCCATCTGAAATTCAAAATCAAAGAAGGTTTTACTGGGAAAACCTTGCATACAGGGATGACATTCGGGAATGGCTTGATTTAAGACCGTATCATCTGACCAATCTTGTTTACTTAGGGGTGGCTTGCTCAAGAAAAACTCGTAATGGGTCAAACTGGGGTCTAATAATTCAATTAAACGATATAAAGCGCGATCGCTTAAATCTTTTGACCGAGACATCAAATCCTCAGATTCACCGACTAGGCGATCTAATTGCCAATATTTAGGATTAGAAAAGCCGACAAAATCTAACCCTGAAGCTTCAATCAGATCGAATAGCGTCTCCACGTTGTAATCAATTTCTTGGGGATGGACATACATATCAGCAAAGGATTCATCCCGATGATTTTCCAGCGACCAAAGTTTTTTCTCTTGCTGAAGCAAACGGTTGCTTTCAGGTAGGTTGGCAAAAATGTCTCGACCAACTTTTACCCCATCGCGATAGTCACCCCGCTTATTTCCCTGGAGTAAAGCGATCGCTTTTTGCATTAAGCTAATTTCCCAACGTCCTAATTCGGCATAAACGAAGATATGTAAAATACCTCCTGGCTTTAATTTCTGTGCCAACGCCTGAATTCCTTTGACTGGTTCTGGTAAATGATGTAGCACACCCACACAGTTAATAAAATCAAACTCGCCTTCTAGTTGGGTTGCTTCTTCCAATTTAAGGTTGAAAAACTGGACTGGTTTAGCGTGTTTAGCGATTACTCCCGAACGCTGACAACGTTCTTTGGCAACTTCTAAGGCTTTTTCACTCAGATCGATCGCTGTAACTGCTGCTTCTGGATTAAGGTGAATCAGATAATCTGTACCCGAACCTGTACCGCAACCTGCATCTAAAATACGGATATCTTGAGTTGTCGGTTTTATTCCTGTACAAAAACTATAAGCCGCCGTCCAACTCCAACGCCAGTTATAACCAGGAGGCTCTAGATCGGAAAGGGGATCGGGAGGAAAAGGATAGGTGTTGTATAAATTGGCAACGGCTTGGTTAATCGCTTGTGAATCAGACATTAAATAACTTATTTTTTATTGTGTTAAACCAAAGTAAGTACAATGTAATTACTCAAATTGTCATCATGAAAATTGACATTATCAAAACAGGTAATTCCCAAGGAATTAGAATACCTAAGACAATTATGGAGCAATGCGGTTTCAGTGAGTCAGTTGAGATAAACTTGTTGAACAACCTTTAAAATTAAAATGCGATCGCTCTATTCTGTCAGCAAAACCTGTATATCGTTCCAACCATAAGCTATTTCCGTAAATTCAATCCCGCTAATTTTAATCAGCTTTTGTCCTATTCTTTGACCATCAAGAGCCTGATAAAAATGAACCGCTGGATTACCTGCTAAAACCCAAACCATAATTGAGGTTAACCCAGATTGAGATAATCTCAAGGCGATCGCCTCAATCAGACTTCTACCGATACCTTTTCTTTGATAAGCTTCTAAAATATATAGAGCGTAAATCTCGCCTTGATAAGTAAAATCGCCTCTAACTAAACCACCATCTACAAAACCGACAATTTCGCCCACGGAATTTTCAGCTACATAAATGAAATAGTTTGTTTGGGCTTGAGTATTGTGGCTAAGTCTATTTTCCCAGTTATTTTTACGCTTCTCGTAAGATCGCTTTTCGATATAATCATGGGGCAATAAGTCACGATATGTAGTCTGCCAAGAGTCAACATGGACAAAGGCGATCGCTGCTGCATCTTCTAATTTGGCTTCACGAATATTCATCTTCAAAACTTTAAAAATTCATGCTGATTGTAATTTGTGGAGCGACGGCTAGTGGTAAGTCGCGGTTGGCGTTAGAAATTGCCCAGCGTTTAAATTCAGTCATTATTAGTGCCGATTCTCGTCAGATCTATCGGGAATTTAATATCGGTACGGCAAAGCCAACTGTAGAGGAACAAAAGTTAGTTCCTCACTATCAAATAGATATTTGTGACCCAACAGAGGTATTAACCCTGGCAGAATATCAACAGCAAACACAGCAATTAATTGCTAACTATAAATCGAGTATTCCCTTGCTAGTTGGTGGTACAGGACTATATTTGGACTCGATTACCAAAGGTTTGAAAATTCCGCGAGTATCCCCGCAACCCGAATTGCGATCGCAACTAGCTGCTTTAGGACAAACTCAAATTCACGCTTGGTTAACTCAAATTGACCCTGTAGCTGCACAAAAAATTCATCCTAACGATCAATATCGTACCTTAAGAGCCTTAGAAGTCTTTTACACTACAGGGATACCTATTTCGGCTCAACAGGGTGAAAATCCCCCAAATTATCCCATTTTGCAGATTGGTTTAGATTGTGAAGTTGAGGCTTTAGATCGGCGTATTGCATCCCGTGTTCAACAGATGATTGAGCTGGGATTAGTTCAAGAAGTTCAACATCTCTCGGATAAATATGGCAACGATCTGCCACTACTAAATACTTTGGGTTATGCCGAAATTAAACAATATTTAGCTGGGGAGTTGAATTTAGAACAGGCGATCGCTTTAATCATTACCCACACTCGCCAGTTTGCTAAACGCCAGCGTACTTGGTTTAGCAAGAATCAACAGATTAGTTGGTTCGATCATACCAGTCCCGATCTTATAGAAAAAGTTTGGTGTCAAGTTCAAGAATTTATTGCTAGCTAGTTGGCGATCGCGTAGCGTATACCCATTCGGGTACAAGGGCTTGGAGCCTAATCGCACTATGATATTTTTTGGAGTTATTTGTATTACTGCTTGAAGTTTAGCATCACACTTACTCTTTGATTATTGTCACTGTTACTTTTAAATTATGAAGAAATTATTAAGTAACACATAAAACAATTGCTTTTTTATAACAGGACAAAGGGAGATCAGATAGATGCAATCTTTAACTAACAATCAAATCCGAACGAATTTTACTGTTGAAACTGAGTGGGACAAGGGATTTACAGGTAAACTAGATCTGACTAACATGGGCGAAATTTTAGTAGATTGGACAATAGAATTTGAATCTCAGTTTAAAATTACCCCAGAAGAGATTTGGGGTGCAGAAATTGTCAGTCGTTCGGGGAATGTCTACACTCTTAAGCCAGTAGAATACAACAAAACTATTGATTCACAACAAAGTACGTCAATTTTTTTTAATGCCAACAAAATTAACGGAGAAATTCTTCAGCCACAAAAAATTAGATTAGGCAATATCGAGTCTGATGAACTGGAGGTAACACCAGCTAAAGATTCCGACGTAGTAACTCCAGTAGATCCAGTAGTTGAAGATCTGCCCCCAGAAATCTCGACAAATACTGCGCCAGCTACAGAAGCCTCAGATAACCTACCTGCCGAAGTAAACTTTTCTTTAATTAACGATTGGGGTAGTGGTTTTCAGGGTTCAATCTCGATTACCAATAATAGTGAGAGCAATATTGATAGCTGGAGTCTAGAATTTGATTTTCCCAATCAAATCAATAATATTTGGGATGCGGCGATCGAGCAAAATCAGAACGGTAGCTATGTCATTTCTCATAATGCTTGGAATCGAGAAATTGCAGCAGGAGAAACTATAACTTTCGGGTTTACAGGAGATGGTTCTGTCACCACAAAACCCCAAAACTATGAACTAGATGGCTTTACTTTTGATAGTCCTAGTATTCATGAAAGTATTTATACTTATGAAAATCCCGATTTGACTCCAGAATTAAAGCTTAATCAACCATATCAAGGACGAGCTACATTTTTTGATGCAGCAAATCCCGCTGGTGGTTTAGGTAATTCAGGGTTCGATATTCCTACTCAAGACCAACTACACAAAGTTGTAGCTATCAATAATATTCAGTGGAATGGTTCAGAAGCCAGTGGTGCTTTTATGGAAGTATCTGGCCCTAAACAAAGAGATGGCGCAGCACCAATTATCGTCCAAGTGACAGATCAGTTGGCAGAACGAGCGGATGGTATGGATATGAGTGCCGAAGCATTTGCCTTGGTAGCAGATCCCGCTGATGGGATAGTCAATATTAATTATCAGCTAGTTGGCCCTCCTGATGATTACGTAACAGCTTATGGTCACAGAATTGGTGATGGTATTGTCGTCGAAACTATTGCAGGTACTAGTCCCTACTATGCAGCGACCAGATTAAATAATCATCGTTATCCGATTGAAAGCGTGGAGTTAATTGAAGAAGACGGTGATTTGGTCGAACTCAACCGCGAGTCTGATAATCGCTTTGTAATGGAAGGCAACTATCCTCTTAATGGTGTGCAGGATCTTTTAGTCACAGATATCTTCGGTCAGCAAGTAACGTTAGACAACATTGATATCACTAACGCCTCAGCTCCCGATACGATTACTGGCGAACAGTTTACGCTGATCTAAATACGGATGATTGTATAAGTAGGTGGGTGTAATTAAATTATTTTACCTACTTACTTATTGAGTATAATTCTATTTATTGTGAGATGAATCTTATTGCTTTGATCATGAAAAAGATATTCCAGATTTAGCAATTGAAGTGGTTTTTAGTAGTGGTGGAGTAAAAGATCTTGAAAAATATAAAGCTTTGAATGTCAAAGAAGTATGGTTTTGGGAAAATAATCAGCTAAATATTTATTTTAAAATAGATTCTAATTACACTAAAGCTTTGTCGAGTTCTTGTCTTCCTAAATTATCAATAGAATTTTTAAGTAAATATATTAGTCAAGGATTCAATCTGGATAATTTAACTATCCAAAATAAATTTGTGA
This sequence comes from Pleurocapsa minor HA4230-MV1, assembly GCA_019359095.1. Lineage (NCBI taxonomy): Bacteria > Bacillati > Cyanobacteriota > Cyanophyceae > Pleurocapsales > Pleurocapsaceae > Pleurocapsa > Pleurocapsa minor. Next base: position 20,761 of record JAHHHZ010000006.1, read on the forward strand.
AGGAGTTACAAAATTTGTAGATAAGCAAATTTTCGCTTATTTTAACCACAATTTAGCCACAGTACAGTACAGGACAACAAATTCTGGCTTTTACCAATAGTTCTATCGATAAATATAGTTGCTGCCCTGATACTCTAGCTAATCCTGACAGACTTAAAAACTACTTTTTGCCTCGTTCAAAAGGATTGCTCAGATTTTTCAGATTAACTGTTCAAAATTAACATGCTGAAAATTGAACTCCAGTTCCACCCAAACCACAGTAGCCATTCGGTACTTTACTGAGATACTGCTGATGATAATCTTCAGCGTAGTAAAATTCAGGCGCTTCAACGATTTCAGTAGTGATCGGATCGTAACCAGCCTTGCTCAATTCTTGTTGATAGGCTTTGAGAGATGCTTCCGCTAGTTTTTTCTGTTCAGGAGTGTAAGTATAAATTCCCGAACGATATTGAGTCCCGCGATCGTTACCCTGACGCATTCCCTGGGTAGGATTATGGCTTTCCCAGAATACTTTTAGCAGTTCTTCGTAGCTAATTTTTTCAGGGTTATAAACCACCAACACAACCTCATTATGCCCTGTCATGCCAGAGCAAACTTCTTTGTAGGTAGGATTAGGAGTATGTCCCGCTGCGTAACCTGCTGCTGTGGTATAAACTCCTTCTTGTTGCCAAAATTTTCTTTCTGCACCCCAAAAACAACCTAAGCCGAATACTGCCTGTTCCATGTTTTCGGGAAAAGGAGGCTTGAGAGGATTACCATTGACGTGATGCTTATCTGGTACGGGCATTGTCTGTTCACGTCCTTTTAATGCTTCATTAGCAGATGGAATAGAAGCTGGTTTGCCTAAGCCGAATAGTCCCATAAGAATTAATATCTAGTTTTTGTTAATTTTTTTTACGATATTTATATCATAAGAGAATCATTAAATTTCCGAATTCGGCTAACCCTACTTCTATTTATCAATTTAAGTAGAAATTCCCACTTTATTTTGGACTTAAGATGAAGAGCATGGTTGAAGCTTGATTGTTGTTCCTTATTTGCTTACGATACTATAGCCAGAAGGCGCAACTATTGGTGAAGTTATATCATTTGTTACACAGTCATTTTAGTTATTTTAGTCAAGTTTAATTAGGAAAAGTTCATGAAAATTTTAGTAGTAGAAGACGATGAGCGGATTAGCGATGCGATGGTCGAGTATTTAAGTGACCTCCACTATGCGGTTGAGGCAGTATACGACGGTCAAAGTGCGTGGGACTTGCTGGATGTATTCACCTACGATTTAGTATTGCTCGACGTGATGTTACCTGAAATGGATGGAATTACACTCTGTAATAAACTACGAAGCCGAGGCTTTGATATTCCGATCCTGATGTTGACCGCTAAAGATACTTTAGAAAACAAAATTGAAGGGTTAGATGCTGGAGCCGATGACTATTTGGTCAAGCCGTTTGAACTCGATGAGCTGTCAGCACGCATTCGCGCTTTGCTGCGTCGTGGTACAGGTAGCCTACCACCTGTTTTAACCTGGGAAAATCTGCGTTTAGATCCCAGTAGCTGCGAAGTATTTTATCAAGAGGAATTATTACCCCTTAGTCCGAAAGAATACAAGCTGCTAGAATTTTTCTTGCGTAATGGTCGTCGTGTGTTTAGTCGCGCCCAAATTCTGGAACATCTTTGGTCTTTTGAACAGGTGCCTGAAGAAGCCACGGTTAAGGCTCATATTCGAGGCTTGAGACAAAAATTAGAAGCTGCTGGCGCACCTCACGATTTGATTGAGACAGTGTATGGTTTAGGCTATCGTCTCAAAGAAGAACCCCAACAGGTTAAATAACCAGCTTGAATTATTATCATTATGCATCAGAGCTTGCGATCGCGTCTACTGCTGTACTATCTGATAGTTATGGCAGCTATCTTGGGTATTTTTGGCTCAGGGGTTTATTTTGTTTTTCGGCGTAGTTTGTACGATCAACTAGATAAGAAATTATTGACACTGGCTCAATCGGCTACCCCCTCCTTTGCCCCAGTACGCGATCTTGGTAGTAAGTATCTAAATGAGGTAGAGGAAGTTCCCTGGCGGGACATTTTTAATCGAGATCAGCAGAGTCTAGAATGGTTTGACGCTAAAGGTAAGTTGCTTGGTCGAAAAGGAATCATTGAGATCGATGCTCCGCCAAAGTCAGGAACTTCTTTTATTCAAAATCTAGATACAGGGGAAGTGTTTCGCACTCGTACTATAACTGTGTTTATTGGTAAAAATGGTGAGACTGGAGTGGCGAATGGTTTTGTTAGGGCTACTCAGTCTAATGCAGAGATCGAAGAAGCCGAATCAGAACTCTTTTGGATTCTAGTGATTGGTGGAATGTTTACCTTAATTTTAAGTGGCTTGGGTGGATTTTGGTTGACACAAAAAGCAATTGAACCAATTGAAGCGAGTTTTCTACAGCTTAAACAGTTTACTGCCGATGCGTCCCACGAATTGCGCAGTCCTCTGACCGCAATTAAAGCTTCGATTGATATCATGCGTATCCATCCCGAGCGAGTTCATCCCAAGGATGTGAAAAAGTTAGAGGCGATCGCTGGTGCTACACTACAAATGAATGAGATGCTGGGAGATCTGCTGTTTCTGGCTCGTGCTGATGCCGATGCTGATTTATCCACCAATGAACGTAAACTTACTCCCGTATTACTTAATCAAATTCTCCAAAATTGTTTTGTTTTGTTAGAACCCCTGGCGAATGAAAAGAAAATTGTTTTTCAGTCTAAATTCAGAGAAGAATTAAAAGTATTGGGTGATATGCCCCAGCTTTCTCGCTTATTCTCGAATTTATTAGAAAATGCTCTTCAATATACTCCTGATGAAGGTCGGGTGAGCTTAGATCTATATCGACAAAATCGCTTTGCAATAATTAGTGTGCGGGATACGGGTATTGGTATTGCAGCAGATCAAATTAATAAAGTATTTGATCGCTTTTGGCGGGCAAATAAAGCGCGAAATCGTCGAGAAGGAGGCACAGGATTGGGTCTGGCTATTTCAGCAGCGATCGCTAAACGTCATGGCGGCAAGATTTCGGTGACTAGTGAACCTAACATCGGTACTTGCTTTTTAGTGCGTATCCCCTTAATCGATCAGCGCAAATCCCCTCTTATTCAAGTGGAAAAATCCGAGTCAAGCAAGGGACATTAAAGGTTAGACTAAACTAGATTAAGCTGCTTCAGCTTTTTTTCTTCCCAAGCCAAAGCCGAGCGAACAATTTCATCGAGGGAATTGTGCCGAGGATTCCAGCCGATAACCTCGCGAATTTTCTTACCTGAAGCAATGACACAAGCAGGATCACCCTCTCTGCGAGGAGTTTCTACTACAGGAAAATCTATCCCAGAAACTTCTTTAATTTTTGATAATACTTCCTTGACGCTATAACCATTACCATAGCCACAGTTGAGAATTTGGCTTGTGGACTCTCGTTCTAAATATTTTAGAGCGTCTACATGAGCAGCAGCTAAATCTTCGACATGAATATAGTCTCTAATTCCTGTCCCATCTTTTGTTTGATAGTCAGTGCCATAAATGCTCGCAAAAGGACGAATGCCTAAAGCAGCATCACACCCTACTTTGATTAAATGAGCAGCTTTCTTGCCCATTTGACCGATTTTGCCCGAACTGTCGGCTCCTGCTACGTTAAAGTACCGCAAAATGACATATTTAAGCTCTGAAGCTTGAGCATAGTCACGGATGATACTTTCGCTCATCAATTTAGACTTTCCGTAAGGGTTAATGGGTATAGTAGGAGACGACTCATCCACAGGAGATTCTTGAACTTCTCCATATACCGCTGCCGTACTGGAGAAAACAAATTGATTAACATTAAAGTTTTTACAGCATTGCAAGACGTTAATTACGTTGCTGGTATTGTTGGCATAGTAATCTAAAGGTTGCTCTAAAGATTCGGGAACAGAAATACTCGCAGCAAAATGTAGCACCGCATCAAAACTATGCTGCTCAAATACTTGTGACAGATGTTGTCGATCGTTGAGTTCTCCTTCACATAACTCACCATAGACAATTGCTGCTGCCGATCCTGTAGATAAGTTGTCATAGATCACAACTTCGTAACCAGCTTCTCCTAGTTTTTTTACCGTATGAGAACCGATATAGCCTGCACCACCCGTCACTAAAATTTTAGCCATAGTAATTTATACTTAGTTTTTCTTGATCCACCGTTTATTATAAGAAAAGATTTAATCTTTAATTTTAAAGTTTACTCAAAAACATTTAACAATAAGATAAAGCATAATTTATTGCTAAAAGTATTATGCAATAATGCACAAAATTCAAGAAAACTAATTTTAGAATACTGCGATCGCTTAATAAACAAATTTGATCTAGTTTATTTGTTAATAGCGTATTACCAAAATATTTTCGGTTACTTTACTGAAAGTAGTATTAAGAATATATTGCAATTGGAGTACTCAAAGCGTTAATTTGATTAGAAGTAATAATCATTTTATTGATTTTATCGCTCTGTTAATTATTAGTAAGTTATGCCTCGATCGCCCAAGCTAAAATTTGATCGCGGAACGTTACTGTTACATCCACCGCCAAAGGGTAGAGCCTGGTTAGACTATGCCACCTGGGACGATCGCGTAGAGAAGTTTCGTATTCCTGCAATTTACTATCGTTCTCTACTAGAAGCTCTCCAAGCGGATGATCAAAAGATTATTGATGAAGCGAAAGAATTTTACAGCTTAGAGCTACAATCCGTATCTCAATTTGAACCATACCCGCATCAAGCAAAAGCTCTACAGGCTTGGAAGCAGTCTGGTAGAAAGGGAGTAGTTGTCTTGCCTACCGCAGCAGGAAAAACCTATTTAGCACAGTTAGCCATGGAGGCTACTCCCCGCACCACCTTAATAGTCGTGCCGACGTTAGATTTGATGCATCAGTGGTATGCTCAGATCGAATCTGCTTTTCCCAATACAGAGGTAGGTTTACTGGGAGGTGGTTCGCGCGATCGCACACCAATTTTAATTGCTACCTATAACAGTGCAGCAATTTACGCCGAGACTTTAGGTAATCGTTATGCACTGCAAATTTTTGATGAGTGTCATCATTTACCCACCGACTTTTTTAAAGTGATTGCCGAATATGCGATCGCTCCCTACCGTTTAGGATTAACCGCTACCCCCGAACGCAGCGACGGTACTCATCGAGATTTAGATACTCTGATTGGTAAAATTATCTATCGCAAAACTCCTGAAGAATTATCTGGAGGAGCATTAGCCGATCATAAGATCGTCCAGATGCGGGTTAAATTGACTGAAGCGGAACAACTAAGATATGAGGAGGCGATCGCTATTCGGCGTAAATTCTTACGCGAGTCAAATATTTCTTTAGGTAGCCTCGAAGGCTGGCAACTATTTGTCCAAGCTAGTGCGCGCTCGCCCCAAGGTAGAAAAGCGATGTTAGCTCATCGTCAAGCCAAAGAGATTGCTTTAGGTACAGATGCTAAACTGCGTGTTTTGATCGATTTAATTAACAAACATCAGACAGAAAGGATCTTAATTTTTACCAACGATAACGCTACCGTATATCGTATCTCCCAGCAGTTTTTGATCCCTGCCATCACTTATCAAACTGTGGTTAAAGAGCGTCATGATATTTTAACTAGATTCAAAGCTGGAGAATATAAAACCCTGGTTGCTTCCCACGTACTGAATGAAGGAGTTGATGTACCCGATGCGCGAATTGCGATTATCCTTTCAGGTACGGGTTCTACCAGAGAATATATTCAACGGTTGGGTAGAGTTTTAAGAAAGGGCAATACATCCAATAAACAGGCAATTCTCTATGAAGTTGTGACGGAAAATACTAGTGAGGAAAGAACTTCCGAACGTCGCCGAGGTGAACAAAATGAGCAAAATGAACAGCAGCCAGAATATCGGCAGTTAAAATTAATTCCCAATCAACCTAAACCCATCAAAAAACGAGAATTTAAAGCAGCAGAAGAATCTAAGCAGTGGAACCAAGAAGAATCAAAAAATGAATAAATTTCATGACATTTTCAGCACCACCACTCTTAATATTATTTTGCTAGGATTTGGGTCACTAATTTAAGCTTCCTGCATATTAAACTTAATAAACACCAAAACACTGCCAATTAAAAAGCCAATAATAAAACCAAATAAGTGAGCATGAAAACTAATCTGAGGAATTAGATTATCAAAAATAAATTGCACAATAACGATCAAAATAATCTGCTGTAGCCGACGTTTAGCAGTAACTGAGTGTCTTCTCTTCAGCCAAATCTGCAAAAAAATAGCTAAGATTGACCCAATTAAACCCATGATTGCTGCCGAAGCACCAACTAAAAAAACATTATTTAATCCCAATCTAAAAGCTAATAGCGTAAAGGTTAACATTGAACCGATACCGCTAACTAAATAAATCGTTAAATAATACTTTACTCCTAAACTTAATTCAATCAAACGTCCTACAAAAAACAGCGACAACATATTTGTTGCCAAATGAAATAATCCATAGTGGAGAAAATTAGCCCCAATCAATCGCCACCATTCCCCAGCTAAAACTTTTTCAGGAATTAAAGCCCCCAAACGTTCTAACGTCAGAGAATCTTGGCTTCCTCCGAGTTTAATCTCTAATCCGTAGATTAGTAAATTTAGGCCAATTAATATATACGTCGTATAGGCTATCTTGTTACTGCTAGTTCTCATGCAAAATATTTAGATTTAATACTATTCAATAGCTTGAGCAGTCTGAATTTAAGCTGAATATTAAAATAATTACGAACAGGTCTAATTTTGTTAGTCAAATTTTTTCAATTGATTTGAGCGGTTAATCTAAGAGATAGAAATTATATTTCAGCTAATACCGTGGAGTAATCATAGCGTTTTGTTTTACTCCAGCAGGACAAATACAATACTTTTATCATAAGCAAGTAAAATTACTTAATCCTTTTTTAAGAATACAGGAGTTATTGAAAAGAAAAAATTTATGCTTTGGGCTTATTTTTTTTGAGACTAAACTTTTAATCTAATTAAAATTAATCAAAGTCGTTAATATAGGTAAACTAACTCTGTTCTGCCTAACTGCACCATGCCCCTGTTTCGTATAGTAGCTCTATTCCTTGGTCTGAGCGTAATTCTCGGACTATCGATTTGGTTGGTGACATCTTTGTCTCACCTCTATATGCAGATCTCTTTTACTGCACCTATTCTGGCTAATTTATTGCTGCTGTTGGTGATAGTTTTAATTGGCTCTTTAGTGGGCGGTTATATCTATTACATCAATAAGTATACGCGCCGAGGCTCTAGGGGGAAGCCAGTCAAACGTCGAGTTAATCGAGTTACAATACCAGAAGAAAAAACCCAGGTAGCAGCACAGAATCTTCAAGCGTTAAGACAACAAGTAGGGCAAATACAGGACAAAATTGCTCAAAAAGCCTTATTGGGTAGATCTCGGCAAATCGAGGCAGATCTCCAACGGGGAGAAGTCAAAGTTGTGATTTTTGGTACAGGATCGGCAGGGAAAACTTCTTTAGTCAATGCCCTCGTGGGTGAAATCGTGGGGGAAACGAATCCGATCATGGGAACAACTACCCAAGGAGAAACCTATAGCCTCAAGCTGCGTGGCGTAGGTAGAGAAATCCTAATTATTGACACCCCTGGTATTTTAGAAGCAGGAATTGCAGGAACAGAGAGGGAAAAAGTAGCGAAACAGCTAGCCACCGAAGCCGACTTACTGGTATTTACCGTCGATAATGATTTGCGTCAGTCAGAATACGAGCCTTTGAAGACTTTAGCCGAAATTGGCAAGCGATCGCTTTTGGTGTTTAATAAAACAGATCTTTATACTGATGAAGATCGTGAAATGATTTTAGGTAGGCTCAAAGAAAGAGTAAAACCCTTTATTGCGCCTGGTGATGTTACGGCTATTTGCGCTAATCCCCAACCCGTACAGTTAGCTACGGGAGAAATTATCGATCCTCCTGTAGAAATCTTGCCCTTGATCAAAAGACTAGTGGCAGTATTACGGGCGGAAGGAGAGGACTTAATAGCTGATAATATTTTGCTTCAGTCGCACCGCTTAGGAGAAGAAGCCCGCACTATCATTGAAAATCAGCGACGTAGGGAGTCAGATAAAATCATCGATCGCTATCAGTGGATTAGTGCTGGGGTAATTGCGGTAACTCCTGTTCCCATCGTCGATATGTTAGCTACCGCTGCGGTTAATGCTCAGATGGTGATTGAAATTGGCCGAATCTATAACATTGAACTAGATCTTGAGCAGGGTAAAGAACTAGCCTTATCTTTAGGAAAAACTTTAGTTAGCCTGGGAGTAGTTAAGGGTGCAGTAGATATCTTAGCCAAAGCCCTTCAGCTTAATTTTGCTACTTATATCGTCGGTAAAGCCATTCAAGCTGTATCTGCGGCTTATCTAACCCGTATTGCAGGAAAAAGCTTTATTGAATACTTTAGGCGTAACCTCGACTGGGGCGACGGTGGCATCACAGAAGTAGTCCAGCAACAGTTTCAACTTAGCCGACGAGATGAATTTGTTAAATCCTTTGTACAGGACGCAATTTCTAAAGTGGTGCAACCTCTATCAGAAGCTTGGGGAGATGAAGATCTAGCAGAAGAAGAGGAAGCCCAATTAGTATCAGAAATGGTAGCTGAGTTAGAGGATGATTGGTAACTGATTAGTGATTACTAATTACTGATTACTGATTACTGATTACTGATTACTGTTCATTGTTCACTGTATATTATCTAACAATCATTAATCTTACCCACTCTGTACTTTGCCAAATCATAAAAAACAAAATAGAAGCAATCAAAGCACCAAGATTCCACTTAAGACATTGCTTTAATAATAAAGAACTTTTCTGCGCTCGAAATACTTCTATTTGGCTCGTAATGTTATCTTGATGATTTTGTAGGTTGGCGATGATATCTGTTTTTAGTTTCTGAAGATTGACAGACTCGGGAATATTTACCGTTTGTTTGGCTTGCCGTTGTAGGATCGCTGCAATCTCATTTTTAGAGTCGGCTGCTGCTAACTGTTGCTGAAACTGCTGAAGATTATCTTTTTGCCTCACAAACTGAGCATTAGTCGTGGTGTCGTGTTGCTTATAAATTTGCCAACTGCTGTTAATGTTTAAAGGGATTACTAGAATTAAAACAACTGCTGCAATTAAGGAAACCCAAGAGAAAACCTTGAGCATAATTACTTCTATGAAAGTGCGATCGCTTTTTGGCCCAGAGAAAATCAAGACCATCGCCAGTAAGATAAAAGGAGTTTTTTCAATAATTGCTCCCATCGTCTTCAACTGCCACAGGGGGTATATTTGAGCTGGCATCCGCAACCATAATAAATCGACTACCGCCAGCAATAGTAAGCCATAGCCAACTAGACGTAAAATACCTGAAGGAAATACTTGTCTTTCTTGACTTTGTAAAGTGGTCATCGACTTATTTTAAAGTTTTAGTTGAATTGAAACTTGTCTAGTATAGTCCTGCCACTTGCAGATCGTATACCTCTGTCTAGATCTAATCTCAATTCTCAAAAACAGCAAGAATTTCAGTGGCAAGGGATTTACAAGCGATCGCCACTTCTTTTAATACTAGAAATCTTTAATTATTTCTAGAGCTTAGTTGGATACTTCTGCCATTTCAATAGTTTGATTATCAATATCTTTAACTAAGAAATTTAATGGCTGATCTCGACGAATCTTATACTTCAAGCGTCTAGACTGTACCCTCAACAATAAAGCCTCTAAACAGTCACGGTCAAAACAAACATGGCGTTGACGCTCTTTATAGCCACCGCTAGCACCCGCAATAATATGCAGCTGGGTATTTTTTCTCAATTGATACCAAAGTCCATCAGCACCATTAAGAGTATTACTACCAGGAGTTGCCGACATATACAGAGGATCCAAACCTCCTGCTCCCATGGCCTGTTCGTAGTTATAGTAATAGTGCAAGGGTACATCTGCTGCGGGCAGATCTAACAACCCTTCATAAAATCTCTGGGCATTTTGTAAGTCCGATACCATCACCGTATATACTTTTGGTGCGCTACTAAGGAACATCCACATTGCCCCTGCATAAGCCACCAACAGCATTACCATTACCCCCTGAGTAGAAAAAAGGCTATCCAAAGCGATCGGGGGTAAAAACGCGCCTAAATATTTTGTCGTCACCATCTCAAAGTAAATAGTATTAGCTATCATTTTGGAATTTTAAATTTTTAGCAATCCAGTTTTACATAATTTACATATATAAATTAGTTTTATAACATCAAATAAGTACTAACTGCCTATTTTCGATCATTGGGTTAAGCCATGCTGTAGAGCAAAGCGCACTAGTTCAGTACGGCTATTAGTACCTGTCTTGCCAAACAAACGGCTAACATACTTCTCAACGTTTCTGACACTAGTATTTAGCTCGCGAGCAATTTCTTTATTCATTAAACCCTGAGCCACTAAATCTAAAACGCTTTGTTCTCTAGGGGTTAAGTCTATTTTGATTGGGGGAGGAGTTACGGTAATTCCACCACTACCCCCTAACTTATCGTCTAATTTAGCTTTGATTTCCACTAATTCTTTGGTAATCTTTTCTAATTCCGCACTACTATCACCATTACCGCTACTAGTAGGGATTTTAGACAGCAAATTTTTGACGATCGCCTCTAATTCTTCTGGATCAAAAGGCTTAGACAGATAAGCATCACATCCAAATTCATATCCTTGAATGCGATCGCTAGTCATGCCTCTAGCCGTCAGAAAGACTACGGGAATAGAACGATAACGGGGATCTTCTCTCAGTTTAGCTAGGAATTGATAGCCATTAACCTCTGGCATCATAATATCGGAAATAATCAGATCTGGAGTCTGAGATTCAATATTTTGCCATGCTTCGTCAGCATTGCTGGCTGTGTTAACGTTCCAGCCTTCGGTATCTTCTAAATACGCTTGGACTGATTCTCTAATCCCAGGCTCATCGTCTACTAATAATAGTTGTTTTTCTGACATCAGGTTGATTGATTATGCTGTTAAAAACTGATTAACTTTTAATGCTAGGCTAATCAAACTAAGAATCGCCTCACTACTCAACTTGTAAGGTTGCGTTTTGAATATTTTAAGATATAGCGATCGCAACTTATTTAGTCTAGAGCCAGTGACTCATTCATAGTTAGTAGCCATACTGATTATTAACTATCTCCATAATAAGACTTCTGAGCCAAAGTAGTAGATCGTCAAGTTTGAATTGATGGGTTGAGATTAGGTAGTAGGTAGTAGGTAGTAGGTAGTAAGTAGTAGATAAAAACTAATGATAATGCGTGACTTCTATACGCACTATCCCTCACAACAATCTTGACGCACCAGTAGAAAATCACTACAAAAATTCCCCATCATGACGTGACAGGGAACATACAATGAGCAATAATCAGTAATTATTTTGCTTTATTTGCTTTGAATTGTATTTAATTTTGTCTGAACTTTCTCAACAACAGCTGGAGGTAAGGGAATATAACCTAATTCATCGGCAAAAGCCTGTCCATCAGTCAGTGACCAGTTGACTACATCTTTAAAAGCCTTAAGTTTATTGGGATCGTCATAATTCTGATATGCTAGCAACCAAGTATAGGTCACAATAGGATAAGAATTTTGTCCATCGGGATCGGTAATAAATGCTCTCAAGTTCTCAGGTAAAGTTACTGCACTCAAAGCACTAGCAGCAGTTTCGCTAGAAGGAGCGACATATTGTCCTGCTTTATTTTCTAACGTTGCAGTCGCAATATCTTGCTGTTTGGCATAGCCATACTCAATATAACCCAAAGAACCTTCTGTTTGTAGAATCTGTGCCGTCACACCTTCATTACCCTTGGCACCCACACCTGTAGGCCATTCTACGGTTTTACCATCACCAATCTGCTTAGACCATTCAGGACTAATTGCGCTTAGATGCTTGGTAAATACTCCAGTAGTACCACTCCCATCAGAGCGATAGACTACGGTAATGTCCGTATCTGGTAGTGTAGCATCAGGATTGATTTTAGCGATCGCTGGATCATTCCATTTTGTAATCTTGCCTAGTAGTATGTCAGTATATACTTGACGGGAAAGCTTAAGCCCAGTTACATCTGGTAGATTGTAGGCCAAAACAATACTTCCTGCGGTCATGGGTAACAATGCCACCCCTTTTTCTACCGCAGCAATTTCTTCGTCATCCATCGCCACATCACTAGCCCCAAAATCTACCGTACCCTGGGTAAACTGCTCAACTCCAGCACCGCTACCGACGGATTGATAAGAAACTTGAACATTGGGATTTATCTTATTGTATTCAGAAAACCATCTTTGGTATAAGGGAGCAGGAAAACTTGCCCCAGCACCAGTTAAAGATACGGACTCACCACCACTATCTTCAGTTGGAGTCGGAGTTTGAGTTGCATTTGGAGCCTGAGTCTGAGTGCCACCGCAGGCGGTAAGACTGAAAGTTAAAGCGAGAAAAGGAATAAATAAAGCTTTACGTTTAAAAGAAACTGTAGAAACCATATATATAGGTCTGGTTGTTAATTGTTTGATTAGGTGAATTGATAATTTATTGAACAACTATTGAAGAAAAAACTTGGTAAAAGAACTTTTTGTTTAATCGGCTACATTAATTTAGCTCTTTTTCTTTGCTTCTTAATTAAGAAAAAGTTAATAACAAGTTAACAATAAGTAATTTAAATCACCAGACATGAAAAAAGACAAGGTTGATTAACCTTGCCTTAAGTGAAAATAAATTGAATTAGATTGAATCTATTTTCTAGAATTTAAATCTCAGAATTCTTAGAATTCAAAGGTAGTACGAACTACACCAACATAAACAGTTTCGTTATCTGAATTGTGATCTGGATTAAGTACAGCATATGCACCAGGAGTGATCGAGATGTTGTCGTTAAGAGGGAACTTGTACAGTGCTTCAACTAGGTAAGATGTGTCTTCATCATCTGCTACATCATCAGAACTAAATTTAGGCAGCATACCACCACCGATGGATAGTACAGAACCTTCTTTAACTAGGTCAAGCAGAGAAGCGTTAGCTCCCCAAGTCCAGACATCACCAGATTGTTCTTCTCCAGCCCCTAGACTGCCGATATTGGCATAGCCACCATTAGCGCTTAGGGCAATTCTTTCACCAACATTGAAAGTAGCACCTAGACCAATTTTGTCGGCATTAGTAGCAACACCTGCACCAAAAGGTTCAACTACTTGTCCGCTAACAGTGCCACCGCCATAATCAACAAGACCTTGTGCATCACCATCTTCATTCAGTGTACTACCACTCTGATAGTCACGAACATAGGTTGCAGTTAGTTCTAAAGCTTCAATTGGCGCGAACTCTAGCTGTGCGCCAGCACTATATGAACCGTTGAATAAACCTTCGCCTTCGTCTGGGGAACTAGCATTATCAGTTAGATATGCAACGTTAACCCCTACTTTGTCTTCAATGATGTCTAGATTAACACCAGCACCAGCACCTTCAATACCACGGAAAAGTAGTGGATTGTAACGGCTGAAGCGAGATAATGCACCTGTACCACTATCTGCAAGCTGAGGGTTATTAGGATTGAAAACATCATCTAGGTCTAAGCCTTCAGCTCCAACCCAAACATCTGCTTTTTCGCCTACAGGGAAACGATAGTGTAAGTCAGAAATTTCAACTGAGTTATCAGTAGTATTGTCATAACCTAAACGAGTCGAGTTAGTACCAGTGACATCATCATCTAATTGAGTAGCATTTCCAGTTTGTAGTCTAGCTCTCAAACGGTCTTCACCAGTAAAACTAGTATCAAAATTCAAGCGACTACGGTAGCTTAAGGTAGTTTCAGCATTGATATCATCATCATTATCGTCGTCGTCATCGTCGTCATCATCAAGACCGCCACCAAAGACATCAGAAACAGAGAAGATAGCTTCGCCTTTGAGTTTAGTAGTAGTAGAGAACTGACTGTCTTCTAGTACCGCAGTACGGCTTTCAATCTCGTCAACTCTACCGCCAAGGGTAGCTAATTCTGCTTCAAATTCTTGTTGCAGACGGTTAATGGTGTCTAGTTGTTCTTGGTCAACACCACTTGAATTGCTGGCAATCAAACGTTCAATTTGATTTAAGCAGGAGTTTAAACCAGCAGCAAATTCGTAACGAGTTAAGGCCTGATCGCCACGGTAAGTTTGGTTAGGAAAACCAGCAATACAACCGTAACGATCTACTAAACTACGTAGTGCTTCATATGCCCAGTCAGTAGGGGAAACGTCTCTTAATTGATTGACGTTTGTAACCTGAGACTGATTGTCTTGATTTAACTGTTGATAGTTATTGATTTGTTCTAAAGTCTGGTCAACTGCTTCTTTGTCCGCATTAACACTTTGCGCCGATGCACTATTAGCGGAAAATAAACAGGCTGCAAATAAAACGGGAGCAATTTTAGCTGCTTGCCAAAATAATCTAATCATATGTATCCTCACACACCTAAATATAAATTAAGCTACGTTTTTGTAGTCTTTTAACAGTTAAACCTGGTCGTTAATTACAAACGTTTTAACTGACTTATATCATCAGTATAATCAACCCTCAGATGAATGAACCTTAATGTGGTGACATTTTGTTGACCGCACACCTTTAGTAGTTGATTTTACCTAAATAAACATAGATTGAAAATTTATCTTAAAGTAACAACTTAATCGAACAGTTAAAATAAGATAAAATCCTGGTTAACTCTGGAATAATTTGCTTTTGCAGGATGATTAAATGCCAGAATGCTTGCTTAGTTCCTTTTGCCTGTCACCATGTAGGTAACGCGCTGACTAATGTTAGTAGCGTGGTCTGCCATTCTTTCTAAATGACGAATAATTAAGCCCAAAAGTAAAACTGGTTCGACTACTCCTGGAACATTTTTCTGCATCGCGATCGCATTGTAAATGTGATCGTAAGCATTATCAACAATATCATCATATTCTTTAACTCTAGCCCCTGCACTAGGATCTAAGTCGGCCAAAGCTACCAAGCTAGTGGCTAACATGAGTTGGGCGTGTTCTGACATTTGGGCAATTTCGGGCAAAATCGCAGCAGGTGGGTATTTTACCAGCTTGATTGCCATTTCACTTAAGTCTTGAGCATAGTCACCAATTCTTTCGAGATCTCGTACTAACTGCATAGAGGCACTAAGCATCCTTAAGTCTTGGGCTACGGGGGCTTGAAGCGTCATTAAGGTTGCACAGTCTGACTCAATTTGGCGGTAGTAAATGTCAATCTGCTTTTCTAAAACCAGCAATTTGGGAATTGCATCGAGATCTCTCTCAAACAAAGCCTGATGACTTAAGCGAAACGACTGTTCGACCAAAGTACCCATCCGCAGTACTTCTTGCTGCACTTTTCGTAGAGAACGCTGCAATTGGTTTGCTTGTGAAGACCTAGAACTATCATGAGAAGTTAAAGTCACTGTACTTAGTAGTGTATATGTTTAAATGTGTATTTATATTTGGCTAGATATCATAATTTGGAGTTTATTTTATATTAATAGCAAAAAAAGCTTGAGTTTGATAGAGCGAATGTATTCAAACTAACCAAAATGGGTCAGGTATTTTACACTTGATCTATAGGTAACAAAATTTCCAACCATGCTCCACCTATTTGAGGATGATTTTTGGCGGAGATTGTACCACCATGAGCTTGAATAATTTGCTCGACAATAGCTAATCCCAGACCACTACCGTCGGCAGAAGTATTTTGTGGTTCTCTAGCGCGAGATTTATCTCCTCGATATAGTCTTTCAAAAATATAAGGAAGATCTGAAGTATTAAATCCCGACCCTGAGTCAATTACATCAATCTTAATTTGTTTTCTAGAATCGGATTGTCTTGAAGACTGAGCAAGTACTTGGACTAAGATCTCATTGCCTACTGAACTATGCTTGATAGCATTGTCTAGTAGATTGATAAAAACTTGAATTATGCGAGAACGATCGGCAGAAATGACCAACTGGCGATCGCCTTGATAAGAGAGGGTTACTTCTTTGCGTTTAGCGATCGGTTCTAGGGTTTGCCACACTGATTGCACTAAATCGTATAGCTCGATCGTTTCATATTTTAAAGCTTTGTTTGGTGCAGCCTGAAGCTGAGTTAGATCTAACCACTCTTGAACTAGTTCAATCAGCCGATTAGTTTCTTGCAGCATCTTTTCAACCCAACGGCGTTCGGGATCTTGTAAACGTCGGAGCAAATTTTCGGCGACTAAAGAGATAGATGTCAGAGGGGTGCGTAGTTCGTGAGTGAGATCGGCAAAAGTGCGATCGCGAGACTGGGACAATTCCAGCAGAGGTTGACGGTTTTCGATAAACACACCTACCTGCTGCTTTGGTAAAGGAAATCCAGATCCTTTAAGAGCGATCGCTTCTACTACTTTCTGTAGTGGCTGAGTATCATCTGTTTCCCACTCTGATTGTTGAGGCGAGACATAGCGAGTGAAGTAAAAGATCCATTCTTTCGTTTGAGAACGTTGAGAATTGCGAGTTGATTCAATTAACTGATCGAGATCGTAGGAACGAACTAACTCTAGTAGTAAGCGCACCCGCAGCGCTCGTCGAGAATCAATGTGGAGAAGTTGCTTTGCCGTTTGATTACAGCCTAAAAGCTGATTTTCAGCATCTACCTGCAAGTAGCCGATTGGCGCTTGTTCAATTAACTCTTGCCAAGCTTGTTTATCTTGTTCTAGTTGTTGACGCTGGCGAGCGAGTTCGCTTAATTCTCGGCGGATCAAAGACTCTAAGGGCAAAGATACGTCTTCATCTTTATTTCCCACACAGGAACGGAGAGTTTTCTTCAACTGTTGCTTAAATCGGTATTGCTGAACTACATAAATTCCTAGACCAAGCAATAGCCCTAAAAAAAAACTAAAAGTTGCCACAAAAAAAATAGTTGCCCAATTGATACTGAGGTAACTCTAATCAATTTTACAACTGGCATCAATTAAATTTAGACGTTTTGCGATCGATCTTTGATTGTTAAGCTATTAGTTGTCAGCTTTTCTAGCTAAAAAAGACCGAAAAAAAAGGTTTTAGCCAAAACGATAGCCGAAACCTCTAACTGTGATCAAATATTCTGGCTGACTTGGTTCTAACTCTAGCTTTTCACGCAACCAGCGGATATGAACATCGACGGTTTTGGTATCCCCTAAAAAATCTAGTCCCCAAACCTGTTCAATTAGCTGTTCCCTTGACCAAACTCGACGGGGATAGCTCATAAATAATTCCAACAACCGAAATTCTTTAGGGGATAAATTAACTTCGATTCCCCTTACTATGACACGGCATTCTTGCGAAAACAAGCTAATCTCGCGGTATTTTTGGACTGAACTAGGAGATAAGCTGGTGTAGTTCTGACGACGCAGTAAGGCGCGACAGCGAGCAATTAGCTCTCTCATGCTAAAGGGTTTAGTTAAATAGTCATCTGCTCCTACTTCTAAACCCAATACGCGGTCTGTTTCACTACTTTTGGCACTAATTACCAATATAGGCGTTATGTCTCCTTGATAGCGCAGCAAACGACAGATGTCTAGTCCATTTACTTCGGGCAACATTAAGTCCAAAATGATTAAATCTGGAGTCAATTTATCTCGGCTAAAATCTGGGCTTTGAAGAATGTTCAAAGCAGCCCTGCCATTACTGGCGGTATAGACTTCATAGCCTTCTTCTTCTAAAGCTACCTTAACCATATCTCTAATTAAGTCTTCATCTTCGACTAGCAGAATGCGATTGATCTGGGCTAGTTTTGATTGTTCGGAAGTCTGAGGATTTTGCAAGGAAAGCATAAATAGATACTTTAATTTGTCCGTACTATTACATATACACTAATATCGCCCTAGATAGAATATTGAGCAAACTATTTTGTGAATTGTTCAATAAGAGCTAATAGCTTAATCTGGATCAAAGTCATCTGGAATAAAAGAATAGATTATGGCATCATGAAATTTGTCATGGATTAACAGCTTGTTTCTACTTATTCCTTCCTTACAAGCACCTGCTCTTTCTGCAACACGCTGACTATCAATATTCTCTACTGAGGCTATAATTTCAATACGTTTTAACTGCAATTGTTGAACCCCAAACCTAGCTAATAACTTTGTCGCTGTCGTCGCATATCCTTTTCCTGTATATCCAGTTCTTAGCCAGTAACCTAGATTAACGTACCAAGGCGACGAGCTAATACCTATGCCACAACCGCCGACTACTGTACCTTGGCGATCGCGTATACTAAAACCAAACTCTTTACCCTCATTCCAACGTTGAGGTCTTGTTTTGATCCATGCTTCAGTTTCGGCAATTGTATAGTTAGGATGACACCAAGGTAGCCAAGGATAAACACGATCTATTGAAATCTGAATAGCTTCAAATAGCAGAGGAATATCTTTGGGAGTGTATTTTTGGAGAACAATTTGATCGGACTCAAGCATAAAGAATAAAGATGCTCAGAGTATTAAATATTTTTGTCTCTAATGTGCGATTAATCAAAAAGAGGCTAGTAAAAAATTAATAGACCTCTTGCATGAATAGCAGATTAATGTTTTTCCCTTTAACCTTTCCCCTTTTCCCTTGTAACAAGGTATTTAGTTGTGATTAGGGCAAGAAGTCTAATGTTTTTCTTTGCCTCTTCTGTCTTCTCTACCCGAAAATTATTCAGTTATTACTTAACCACCGCAGGTAAAGATCATTCCCATCAGCTGATGAGTAACA
Organism: Pleurocapsa minor HA4230-MV1; assembly: GCA_019359095.1. Classification (NCBI taxonomy): domain Bacteria; kingdom Bacillati; phylum Cyanobacteriota; class Cyanophyceae; order Pleurocapsales; family Pleurocapsaceae; genus Pleurocapsa; species Pleurocapsa minor. Next base: position 39,557 of record JAHHHZ010000006.1, read on the forward strand.
GGCAGAGTATCAACAATCATGCCTACGCATAAGAGCATCATGTAAAAGATCGAATACTTAAACATCCCCTTGGCTAATTGATTGCTAGTAGGATCTTGTTTTAATTCCCAGGCTTTGTAGAGAAACTTAGATCCTAAATAAAGAGCGATCGCGCCATAAATAATTCCTAAGTTACCGATTGGATACATTAACAATAGACTACAAGGAACTACTAGTAAGCTATAGATCCAGATTTGCTTGACGGTGGCTTCTTCCCCTTCTACAACAGGCAACATTGGTATCCCTACCTCTGCATAGTCTTCTTTGATCATTAATGCCAAAGCCCAAAAATGAGGAGGAGTCCACAGGAAGATAATGCCAAACAATAACCAGGGAATTAAACCCAAATCTCCTGTTACCGCAGCCCAACCTACTAAAGGTGGGATTGAACCTGCTGCACCACCAATTACAATGTTCTGAGTCGTGTGTCGCTTCAGCCAGTGGGTATAAATCAACATATAGAAGACAATGCCCGACAATGCCAACATTGCAGCTAATAGATTAGCAAATATTGTTAGCAGCGAAAAAGACAATACTCCTAAAACGACGGCAAAAATTAGAGCATGACGAGGCTGTACTCTCCCTGAAGGAATCGGCCGTTGGCGAGTCCGCGTCATAGTGTAGTCTATATCTTGGTCGTAGATACAGTTCATTACTTGCGCAGAGGCTGCTGCTAATGTTCCACCTAATAAGGTTATCAGTAGTAAAAACGGATCGACTCGACCATCAGAGGCAATCCAGATTGATGCTGCAGTGGTAATCAGTAGTAAGGGAATAATGCGCGGTTTTGTTAGTTGATAATAGCTTTTTATTACTTCAGTTATATTTTGATTCTGGCGAGCAAGACTTGTCCCTGTCATTACGATTATTCCTGTAATTGGTCTAGATGTATGTGTGTCGGTGTATTTGAAAAATGATGACTACATCATTGATATTGATTCTTGGGTGCGATCGCGCTGTCTCTCATGGCTAGTACGGTAAAAGCAATTAATACTCCCAGTAAACTTGCTCCTACTGCTTGATGCGTTACGGTTAAAGGTTCAACCTGGAGATGTAGCCTAAAAGTAGCGATGCCGAGTAAAATTTGTAGACTAACTAATCCTGCTGCTGCGTTAGCCAGAGTGCGAAGATTTGCATTTAAGCCAGGGGTTTTCCAAGCAAACCAAACTACGGCAATGGTAGCTAGAGTTGGGGGTACTACACCTAATATGTGAGCATTCATCACGTTACATAGCTGCGATCCGCCAAAACACTGATGTAACGCCCAGCGTGAGCCAACTAATCCCCCCAAAATGCTCTGTAGATAGACTAAGATGGCAGCACTCAAGCCCAACCAACGTAGTTTCCCCGCTACACCTGTACCCTGATAGGGAGTTAGTGCCGTGCCGATAATGATCAAGGTACTAAAAAATAATAATGCTGTACCCAAATGAGCTGTGACAATATCAAAACGTAGTAATTGAGTTACCGTTAATCCCCCTAAAATCCCTTGAAAGACAATTAAAAATAGGGCGAAAGTTGCAGCCCAAGGTAGCCATTGGGGTAGTTGTTTGCGAAACCACCAGGATAAGCTAGATAAAGCGATCGCACTTACGCCAATCAAAGCTGCATCTAAGCGATGAAACCATTCAAGAAATACCTGAAGGTTCATTTGTCTGGTGGGTATCAGCTGACCATAACATAATGGCCAGTCAGGACAGGCTAATCCTGCATTCATAACTCTCGTGGCGCTACCCACCGCCATCAGCAATAAAGTTGCGATCGCAATTTTCCAGACTAAACGACGTATCCATACTCTTGGTTGATATACATCCTGTAGTCTTGCATTGGACGATTGAAACAATGATTCGGTCATAGCAAACTTAATCAAAATAAAAAAGATAAAACTTGGTTGAATATAAAGTGCAATATTTTCTGCTAATGAGTGCGATCGCCTTAATAGTAAATTAGATTTTTATCCCTCAAGTTTTAATTTTGGCTATCTATACTCTAGCTATCTTTTTATTTGTAGCTTTATCTTTATTAGATATTCTTCAGATTGCTCGATTAAAGTAACCAATAAAATCTAACTTCATAAAGAAAAAATTAAGTTTGAGTAAATAATTAAATAATTAAGCTAGCCAATCTGGCTCTGGTTTTCAAGATCCCAAATAAAATCTAAAGAAACTTCAAGATTTTCAGTGGCTTTATTTTGATGCTTGCCTATTTATTAGTAATTTGATCTAACCTATTAGATAGACTAAACAATAATTTTGTAACTGAAATTTTAAGGGTAAATTCCCACTGCACTGCCTAGATCTTGGTAAAGAATTGTAAAATTTAAGCATTTTAGACTGACCAATATACTAGTTAGCAGCAAACCTAGAAACCAATAACTCAAACTATTACCGTGAATATTCCCAGCAGCATACTTACCCTAATCGCAGGCGTGGCAATGACCTTGATCAGTCTTTGGTATGGTCAAAACCATGGACTTTTGCCAATAGCAGCATCCAGCGATGCGGGAGATGTCGATGAACTCTTTAATTTTATGATGACCATCGCTACTGGTCTATTTCTTTTGGTTGAAGGTGTTTTGGTCTATTCTGTGATCAAATTCCGTCGCGCTAAAGGAGACTTTACTGATGGGCCGCCAATAGAAGGTAACGTGCCTTTGGAAATTGTCTGGACTGCTATTCCGACAGTGATTGTCTTTATCCTCTCTATTTATAGCTTTGAGATTTATAACCGCATGGGAGGACTAGACCCAATGACAGCAGGAGATCCTGGCCCCCAAATGGCTCATGCTCATCATCATCATTCACAGTTAGTCGCTCTAGATCCCAATCGACAAAATATTGCTTTAGGTTTAGGTGCCTCTCCAGACTCTAAACAAGGTATTAATCCATTGGAAATTAAGGTAAACGGAATTCAATATGCCTGGGTGTTTACCTATCCTGAAACTGGTGTCATCTCAGGAGAAATACATGTCCCTGTCAATCGTCCAGTAGCATTAAACATGACGGCAGGGGATGTAATTCATGCTTTTTGGCTACCTGAATTTCGGATTAAGCAGGATGTAATACCTGGCAGAGAAACTAACTTAGTCTTTACTCCCAATCAAATTGGGCAGTACCCCGTAGTTTGTGCCGAATTATGTGGTGCATATCATGGTGGGATGAAAACTCAGCTTTATGTCCAAAGCGAAGAAGACTATCAAAAGTGGATTCAGGAAAACACCTTTGCCATGAATAGTGAGAACAATCAATCCGTCGCCATGAGTCCAGTGCCTAACTCTCAGGCTGAATTTTTAGCATCCTATGCCAAAGACTTGGGAGTCAACAGCGATACTTTAGCTCAGTTAAAGCCTACTGAAAATAAATCACAAGCGCAAAGCTTAGAACTATTCAAATAGACCAATTAAATTTCATAAATCACATTAAGTAATGAGTACAACCCTAGAAAGAAATGCTCCAATAGCACCACCAGAGCATGATCGACATCCTCAAAGAAAGTGGCAGGACTACTTTGGCTTTAGCACGGATCACAAAGTAATTGGGATTCAATACCTAGTTACTGCTTTCTTTTTCTATTTTGTCGGTGGTGCATTAGCTGAGGTGATGCGGACTGAACTTTCCACTCCCGATCCAGATTTTGTGCAACCAGAATTTTATAACCAGCTTTTGACGATGCATGGAACAATTATGTTGTTTCTGTGGATTATTCCTGCTGGGGCAGCATTTGCCAACTATTTGATTCCTTTGATGGTTGGGGCAGAGGATATGGCATTTCCTCGTCTTAACGCCGTGGCATTCTGGATGATTCCTCCAGGTGGGATCTTATTGCTGAGTAGCTTCTTCAACGGTGCGCCTCAAGCTGGTTGGACTTCCTATCCTCCTTTGAGTTTAATCAGCGGTAAATCGGGAGAGGAGATTTGGATTCTGAGTGTCTTAATTTTAGGAACATCTTCGATGTTTGGGGCGATTAACTTTGTCACCACTATCCTGCTAATGCGGATGCCCGATATGGACATTCACAGTATGCCTTTGTTTTGCTGGTCAATGTTAGCTACTTCAGGTTTGATTCTAATTGGTACTCCTGTGTTAGGGGCAGCATTGATCTTGCTTTCCTTTGATTTGCTAGCGGGAACAGCGTTTTTTAATCCTGCTGGGGGTGGAGATCCAATTGTTTACCAGCATATGTTTTGGTTCTATTCTCATCCTGCGGTATACATTATGGTTTTGCCCTTTTTTGGGGCAATTTCCGAGATTTTGCCAGTTCATGCCCGTAAACCAGTTTTTGGCTATCGAGCGATCGCCTATTCTAGTTTAGCAATTAGCTTTCTAGGATTAATTGTTTGGGCGCATCATATGTTCTCTAGCGGTACTCCTGGCTGGTTACGGATGTTCTTTATGGCAACTACTATGATTATTGCCGTACCCACAGGGATTAAGGTGTTTAGCTGGTGTGCGACTATTTGGGGTGGCAAACTAAGTCTCAACAGTGCCTTTATCTTTGCCGTTGGTTTTCTTTCTTCTTTCTTAATTGGTGGTTTGAGTGGCGTCATGTTGGCTGCTGTGCCGTTTGATATTCACGTCCACGATACCTACTTTATTGTGGCTCACTTCCACTATGTCCTTTTTGGTGGTTCCGTATTTGGCTTGTTTGCAGCGGTCTATCATTGGTTCCCGAAAATGACTGGGCGGATGGTCAATGAAACTTTAGGTCAAATTCACTTTGTCATGACCTTTATTGGTTTTAATATCACCTTCCTACCGATGCACCAATTAGGTTTACAGGGAATGAACCGTCGTGTTGCCCTCTACGATCCTCAGTTTCAGACCTTAAACATGGTCTGTACGATTGGGTCTTATATTCTGGCATTATCTACCTTCCCGTTTATTATCAACATTATTTGGAGTTTATTGAAAGGGAAAAAAGCTGGTCGTAATCCTTGGCGCGCTTTGACTTTAGAATGGCAGACTGCTTCGCCCCCAATCATTGAAAACTTTGAAGAAGAACCTGTTCTTTGGGCAGGCCCTTACGATTATGGTATTGATACCGAAACGATCGATGGTAATGAAGATGTTGAAGATATGTTAGCAGCAATTAGCGCTGAAGGAAGTTAAACAGAATTAGGGATGAAGGATTACAGGATTTATTGATATTTAATTGAAGCGTTCTTTCTTTCTTCCTTCCCTAATTTCCCTATTTAGACAATTAACTATTAACAAAGATTGATATATGCAAGGTTCAACCGTAGATAATAAATCTCAAATAGCGATCGCTTCTGAGCAAGAGGCAGTAGAACAGGTCGGACATCACGGGCATCCCGATCATCGGATGTTTGGTCTATATATTTTCCTAGTTTCCGATAGCATGACCTTTCTGGGCTTTTTTGCTGCGCTACTCATTTATCGCGCAATTATGCCCGTTTGGCCCCCCGAAGGAATGCCAGAGTTTGAACTACTAATTCCTTTAATTAATACTTCGATTCTAGTGGCTAGTAGCTTTGTCATGCATGAAGGGCAAAAAGCTTTAAAAAAAGACGACGTTAAAGGCTTGCAAAAGTGGTTTGGGATTACCGCAGCGATGGGTGCAATTTTCCTGGCGGGACAAGTCTATGAATATTCTCACGCCGAGTTTGGCTTAACTACTAATCTATTAGCCAGTTGCTTTTATGTCCTAACAGGATTTCACGGTTTACACGTAATGACAGGTGTATTACTGATTCTGTGTGTGCTTTGGCGATCTCGTGAAGCAGGGCATTATTCAAGTGGTAGTCACTTTGGAGTTGAAGCCGCCGAGATTTACTGGCACTTTGTAGACGTGATTTGGTTAGTTTTATTTGTCTTGGTATATCTGCTTAATTAATCTCAATGAGTCGATCGGTTTAATTAGTAAGGGGCGTTTCATGGAGCGTCCTGATTCTTTTTTTTAGTAAAGAGGATTAAATGAAATACTATTGCAATTTTTTGACTCTTAGCTTAATTTCAGTTAGCACGGTTACTTTATCTTTAGTTAACGAAAAAAGAGTCTCTGCCATTGGCTGTGATACGTACTACCGAGTAACGGGGCAAATTGCTGGCTGTACTGATGTATCTACGGAAAATGCTCAAGATCTTTGGCTACAAAAATATAGCATTTGTTTAAATCAACAATTAGACCAAGAAATCTCTATCTACAGAGGCAAATTGAAAACTAATTATGCTCAGGAGAAATATAACTCTGAAGAAAACAAAATAGGTAACATTTGGCTTCAAAATACAAATACACCTTTTCTCTCTTTATCTAACAATCCTGCGATAACATATCGAGGAAATGCCGATTTTTGCCATCAAGAATCAAAATAATTTTGCTTATTTTAAAAGTTGTTTAAAAGCTGTTTAAAAGCGATTACGCTCCGCGCGACGCGAAGCTAGTCCTTTAGGATACCCTTACGGATCGCTCAAAAAATCCTGCTTAATCTGCTCAGACTCAACAGTAAGAAACCATTCTTTAATTCCTTGAGCTAGAGTTTCGGCTAATTTTTCTTGTTCTTGTTCATCTGTAATCCATTCAAACTCTTCAGGATTAATCATGAAACCCAGTTCCAGCAAGATAGCAGGTGCAGTGTGAGGACGAGTTAAAGCTAAATTGTTCCAGAAAGTGCCTGCATTAGGCCGATCTAATTTTTCGATCAAATAGTTGTGTAAAAACATTGCAGGTGCCTGAGCTTGAGTGTTGTACCAAAAAGTACTAATTCCTTGAGTCTGCTCGGCATCTCCATCATCAGGTAAGGCATTGTAATGAATTGAAATAGCCAAATCGGGCTTAATTTTGTCAATCATTGCCACTCTTGCTTCTAAAGCTAGATCTACATCTTTTTCTCTAGTTAAGTAAACTGTTGCGCCTAATTCTTTCAATTCATCTCTAACCAATTTAGCAATAACTAAATTAATCGTTTTTTCAGGGTATCCTGTTGCCCCTCTTGAACCTTTTTCTTCACCTCCATGTCCAGGATCTAACAGTATTTCGATATTTTCTAAAGGCTTTTGGCGATCAGACTCAATTACATTGTCTTCAATTAAATCATCTAAATCATCATATTTAATTGATTCTGCGACAGGCATTGATAAAGTTTCAGGAGGATGGCGTAGAGACAAAATCAAATTAGAACCTTCATAACGCAAATCGTAACCCCACTGCTGTCGATGATGAAGTTCAAAAGTATAATCAATTTGAGTTGGTGACACCTGCTGCCAATCAAGACGTTTAATTAGAGGGTCGGTATCCAGACGAATTGTGTCAGTCTGAGCTGTTGTATTATGTAAACTAAGAGTGATAGTATCTTCTTTCTGCTCGATTTCTACGGGTACAGGCACCTGTAGTGGGAAGACAATTTCGGTTGCTGATTTTACTTGTCTAGATGTAACTCCCCTAATTATGGACTGAGGCGGAATATTTTCGGGGATAGGCTTGGTTTCCTCGGCTCTAATCCAAGCACCATAATCAAGTCGTAGCCATTCACCCTCCTTGCCTGTCACTCTAGCTCTTACACCTTTGGGCAGAGGAGTTAAACGAGAATAATCAGTACTTGCTCCTGTTCTAGCTACACCAGCATCAGCGATTACTTCTATTACCCTGATATCTTTCGGCGAAAGAATGCTAATTTGTCCTTGACTTTGACTAGTTACTGTCTGATTATTTTGTTCCAAAGTAAATATTGGCTTGCCATAATTATCAGCCAGATCCAGTGTGGTACAACCCTGATATTGACCCAGGTTTTGCTGCTTTTGGGATCCAGTTTTTGATGTCAATACCGCAGAATTAGTAGGTAACTCAACCGACTCAATTTGAGGCATGAGCAAAATTTTGCTTTGACCTATTTGTGCTGAGACTTTAGCATTTGGTGGGGCAACGGCACCGAGACATATCGGTTCATCGGGTAGGCGAGCCAAATCAACAGCTGGGATCAAAGAGCCAGGGGCGAAAGTTAAAGTTTTAGGTATTTCTGGCTGATTATTGATACGAGTGACTTTGAGCTTTATTTTCTTGTTTCCTTGACGAATAACAAAAATATTTTCTCCAATTTTCAAGGGCAAGCTAGGGGCAAAATGTCCAGAAGCACTACGATTTTCAACTTCTTTACCGTTGATTAAAACAGGTTCTTGAGGTGATGCTGTACCAATAAAAAATATTTTCTCGGCAATAGTTTCGTGTTTTGGAGGTGGATAAACTATCGATAAAGTTGACTCAGCTTTGACAGACAAGGCAGTTCCTATCATAGTACCTACCAGCAGAACATTAGTTAAAACTGCTAAACCGAGAAATCGTTTCATTTATTTATCTGAGGACTGAGATTATTTCCATCCTGATTGATCCATAATCTTAACCGCATTGGCATTATTTTTTCCGTAGGCAGAAACATTAGTGGTGTCATCTTTAAACTCCCCAAAACTCTTGATTACAGAGTTAACTGGTATACCTTCCACTACTGGGTATTCATTATTACCTAAAGCGAAAAACTCTTGAGCTTCGGGGTTGGCAAGATATTCCAGAAAAGCGATCGCATTTTTTTTGTCAGGAGCATTTTTTAATACCCCAGCACCACTAACATTAATGTGAGTTCCTCGATCCTTTTGATTAGGAAATATTACGCCAATTTTGCTAAATATTTCTGGTTGCTCTTCATACCTAGCCAAGTAATATGTATTGGCAAGGGTAATATCTCCAAGTCCCGCTGCTACCGCCTCAATATTTCCTGTATCTGTACTTTGTGGAGGACGAGCAAAATTAGCTACTAATCCCTTGATCCATTCTGAGGTTGCTTGCTCACCTTTTTCTTCAATCATACCTGCGACCAAAGATTGATTATAGATATTACTTGAAGAACGCATGATTAATTTGCTTTTCCATTTGGGATCGGCTAAATCTTCGTAAGTAGCTAGATCCGTAGGGTCTATTTTATCTTTGTTATACATAATAACTCGCGCCCGTTTACTAAAAGCAAACCAAAGATTATTAGGATCTCTTAAATTAGCAGGAATTTGTTTATTTAAGACTGCTGAATTTACTGGAGCAAAGATCCCCGCTTGCTCAGCACGCCACAACCTTCCTCCATCAACGGTAATCAAGATATCTGCGGGACTATTTGCACCTTCACTTTTAATTCTTTCAATTAGTTCGTCATCTTTACCTTCAATCAAGTTAACTTTGATACCCGTTTTTGTAGTAAAACCGTCATATAGCTGCTCGTCGGTATTGTAGTGGCGAGAGGAGTAAATATTCACCTGTCCAGCCTGTTTTGCTGCTGTTTCTTCTGTTTCGGCTTGGCTTTGTGGTTGTTCTGGCTCTGTTTGGCTACAGGCAACAACTATAGCTGCCGTACTAGCACCTATAAAAAAACGCCGAGAAAGCTTATTTATTTGATTATTCATCTGAATTTATCAAGACTATAATTTTTCTGAAAGAGAATATTTTAGACTTCTCATCATACAGCTTTTGCTATTTATTCTCAATAAGCATAGTAGTCAGTCATTTTATTTGTAATGGAAAACCAAGACTTTCTCTTTGCTCTAGATATAGTTGGGCGACTTGTCTAGCCATACTGCGGATTCTGCCTATATAACGAGTTCTTTCTGTTACGGCGATCACTCCCCGAGCATCTAATAAATTAAAGCTATGAGAACACTTAAGAACATAATCTAAACTAGGAACAACCAAACCGCGCTCAATCAATTGTTTTGCTTCTTGCTCATAAAGACTGAATAGGCTAAATAGCAAATCAGGATCGGATGCTTCAAAGTTATAGGTACACTGCTCGATCTCTGCCTGTAAGAAAATGTCTCCATAATTAAGGCGATCGTTCCACCTGATTTTAGTCATTGCATCCACATCTTGTAAATACATAGCCAATCTTTCCAAACCGTATGTAATCTCAATCGAAACAGGATTACAATCAATTCCACCACACTGCTGAAAATAGGTGAACTGAGTAACTTCCATGCCATCTAACCAAACTTCCCAACCTGCACCCCAAGCACCAACGGCAGCATCTTCCCAATTATCCTCTACAAAGCGAACATCATGATCTGCCGAATTAATGCCCAAAGCTTTTAAAGACTCTAAATATATTTCTTGTATATTATCTGGAGATGGTTTAATTAATACTTGGTATTGATAATAGTGCTGAAAGCGATTTGGATTTTCGCCGTATCTACCGTCTGTCGGTCTTCTACATGGTTCTACATATGCCACAGACCAGGGTTCTGGGCCTATAGCTCTCAGAAAAGTACTAGGATTTTTTGTTCCTGCACCTTTTTCGGTATCGTATGGTTGAACAATTACACAGCCGCGATCGCTCCAAAAATTGTTTAATGTAGCTATTATTTCTTGAAAAGATAAAGACATACGAAAAATACTCTCTAAATATCTGCTCAAACACCATAGCATGACTGACTTTGAGAAAAATAACGAAAACCATTCAAAAATAAATTTCCAAATAGGGTTGACAAACAAAAATAGAAACCCTATATTGGTAAATGCGCGGTTGAGAGGGGCTTTGGTCACTCAAAGCGTGAGAACCAAGACAATACAATAGTTTGACAGTTTTAAAGCCCCCAAGTTTTTTGGATAAAAAGTCAATTATAAACCACTCCAAGTGAGAGGATAGAGCAAGTTTTAACAAACTTAATCAAAACTTCACA
>JAHHHZ010000007.1 GCA_019359095.1 Pleurocapsa minor HA4230-MV1
TGAAAAAATTAAGACGTAATGCTAATCTGACTCAAGAACAGTTGGCCAGAGAGATCGGTATAGCAGTATCTACTGTCCGCCGTTGGGAAAAGGGGCTGGCCGAACCGACCATGACTTTAGACCAAACCAAAAAGTTTTGCCACGCTGTTAAACGCGATTTTGATGAGTTGCCTAATTCTCTGTTGCCAGAAATCTAGGTATGTTTTTGGTCAAAAACAGCTACATCCAACGTTAACGGTCAAAGTTTCTTTGCCGTAATAACTGATGGTTTTGTCCAGCCTACTCCAGATAACTTTGCCTCTCTAATTATTAAAAATGGTATTGATGTCAGTCTCAAAATCAAGCAATTAATTCAGACTACAAAATCTTGGCTCAAAACTGAAGACAACACTCAGCAAGTAGAAGTTTAACGATGACTAACCCTCGACTTAATCAACGGCAAAAAGCTACTGTAAATCTTTGGCAAGATCGACAGCCAAGCAAAATAGCTAAAATAATCGACCGCACCTGTGGCTATCGAGATGTGTATTTAGCTTGGGAATTTCGTCTCAATCAGCCAAATAATCAAATTGCGACCATTGATTATCAAACTCGCTTGGAACTTACGAAAATAGGCAAAATTCGTGTGGAAGAGACATTACAGATAGATGTCCGCTACAGCGCAGGTACTATTAAGGGCGAGACAGTTCCCTTATTGTTCTATTTACCTCCTGTCCCTCCCCTCAAAATCGATCGCTCTTGCTATCCACGATCGAGAAATAGTCTTCGCGCCCCTCAATTTCGCCCTAAAAATCGGCAGCTATCTCTACCTTTATCGGATACGGAACAAAAGTTGCTAAATATTTCCCTTCGTCATGGCGACCCTACCATCTACAGTCGCGAAGATTTGCTGTCTGGAAGAGAAGGCTGGTACTCGTTGAACCAGCGTCGAACTGTCTTTCTCCCTGCTCCTATCCTCACTTTGCTCAAGGAGTTTGATTGTTCTTTAGAAGAATGCGAAATGGTTGCTATGTATGCTGGGGTCGTCTCTCCTCAAGCCGTTCTAAATTTTGTCGAACAAATTCCTTTCATGCGCTCTTCGCCAAGTTTTCCCGCTTTTGCTCAACCAATATCTGTAAAACCTCCTGCCTCTGTTAAACCCCTCACGAATCTTAGTCAACCACAACGCGCTCAATGATAACTATTATCGATCTTTTGTTGAGATATCAATGGGAGTAATCTCTAACTATCAATTGATAGTAGAATAATGTCAGATGAAAATAGCTGGAGACAGATAAAATCATGACTCAATCATTACCAAAGACCGAACAAATAAACTATGCTTCAATTCAACAGCTAGCTTCTGAGTATCGACTCAATAGATTACAAATGCGCCATATTTTAGGCATTTCCGAAAGTACGCAGTTTCGCTACGAAAAACGCAATCCCCTGCTCAAGCCTAATTTAGTCGATCGCTGGCTCAGGTTTAGCAAAATTGTTCGCCAAGCCCAGGAGTTATTTGAAGACCAAATCGAGACTCAAAGATGGTTATCTACTCCCAAAATAGCCTTAGAGAATAAAACTCCTTTAGAAATACTAGATACAGACTCTGGCTGTAGACAAGTAGAACAGATACTATTGCAAGCTGCTTATGGAGTATTTGCTTAATGTTTGTCTGGCGTATTTGCGCGGCCAAATATCAATCGAGTGCATTTTCAGGTATGGGTGGCTTGTATGTTCCAGGTAGGTGGCACTTCCAAGGACACAGGATTATCTATACGGCTGAAAGTTTGGCTTTGGCTTCACTAGAAATTTTTGTCCATTTAGAAAGCGATCGCGTTCCGTTAGTAGCAATAAAAGCTCATCTACCGACTAACTTAAAAGTTGAAGAAGTCAAACTTCAAGATTTACCCCCAAACTGGCAGGATGTTGCTTCTTATTCTCTGCTCCCAAAAATAGGTCAAGATTGGTTAACGTCTCGTCGAACGTCAATTCTTAAAGTTCCTTCAGCCATCGTGCCAGTAGAAAATAATTATCTTTTAAATCCCGAACATCCTCAATTTAAAGTAGAACTCGAACCACCTATCCAGTTTAAATTTGACCGCAGAATGTGGAAACCTTACCCTGTTTAATTAGATAGATGAAAAAAATAATAGTTAACGCTAGTAAATTAGAAGTTTTTTTAAGTGCGATTGCCATCATTATCTGTAGTGCAATTTTTCTCAAAGCAATCATTGATGTCGACACTAATTATGATGTGGGTTGGTATCACTTACCCTTTGCTGCTAGGATTTGGGGTATTATTCCTAAGTCTTCTTTTTCTTCAGAAAATTTAGTTGAATACAGATACGACGGTTTTCCTCTATTAGCGCATTTTTTTCAGGGTTTATTTTGGAAAATAACAGACAGAGTACAATCAACTAATTTAGTTGGGTATCTGAGTTTAATCATCTACTTTTTCTTTCTCCGCAGTTTTTTCCAAGTTCCTCTTTATCTATCAGCAATTGCTATTTTGGCGATTCCTGCTGTTTTAACCCATGCTGCAACTAGCTTTGTCGATCTTCCAGGTAATATTGGAGTTGCCGTGGTAGTGATGATGCTCTATCGCTTTTACAGCCAAGCAACACTGCCTAGTAAAAGAGAACTATTAGCTGTTTTTTTGGGAGCAATGATAGCTGCCAACACCAAGCCTCAATTAACCGTCTTAATCGGTTTGCTGTGGTGGGCAATTGTAATTAGGCTAGCTTGGTTATATTTTCCCAACTTCCAATCTCGGCAGCGCCCAACTATTTCGATTATTTTAGTGACGGCGATCGCTTCTACTTTTATTTTTGCTACACCAATCAAAAACACAGTTTTATATGGTAATCCTCTATATCCTGTTAAGGTTGAAGTCGCAGGTATAGTCTTGAATCATCGAGCCACACCCGCAACATACAAACAAAGCAATCGACCTCAAAAATGGTTACGTTCCGTCTTAGAAATTAATACCCCTGAATGGACAGCAGATCAGTACAACTACGCTAACGATCCTAAAATTTTAGACCGTGCTGGTGGTTTCTTTGGTGCATATGTAGTGTGCAACATACTATTGCTCGTTCTCTTTACCACGAAACAAAGATTAAATAAATTAATCGAATTAACATCCCAGGACAAAAGTAAAGGGAATGCAACTATGGCTTTGATAATTGTCTTGTTAGCCTCAATTTTTTGTGCCAATTTTCCTCAATCACATGAGTTACGCTATTTCATGTTTTGGATGATTACGCTAGTTTCGTTTAATTTATCCTTGGTATCATCCCTACAAAATCAAACTATACTCAAACCTAAATATTTAGGATTGTCCTGTTTGCTATTTCTGGCAATAGTATGTACAAGAATTAACAGCAGTTACCTTCGACCAAAATTCATATCTCCTCAAACCTACATGAAAGACAAAAATGCTGTCAACTTTGAACTTTTGCATCAAACTTTACCCAATCAGCGTGTCTGTATGATTTCCCGTCACGCTATCCCCGATCTTACCAAAGTACCTTACGCCTCAATTGCCAACGCCATTTTTTACAGTTCTTATTTCCATCCAGAAATTGATTATGACTACAGCATCAAAGCGGCCATAGCTCCGCAAGATTGTGGTAATCTAACTGTAATTCCACACAATGTCGAGCGGTTTCTTCCACAATAATTATTAGTTGTAATGTCTAGATTTGTTCAAAGCTTCTTGATTTTGTGCCTATTTTCTATTTTGTGTCCTGTCAAAACTTTGGCACAAATAACCCCTGATAATACATTAGGCGCTGAAAACTCACAAATTAATTCAATCGACGAATTGCGCGCTCGCATTGAAGGGGGAGCGATTAGAGGCGATGATTTATTTCATAGCTTCAGCGATTTTAACGTAGGCGAAGGAGCAAGTGTAGATTTTGCCAATCCAGCAGGAATAGCAAATATTTTTTCTCGCGTTACAGGAGGAAATGTCTCGGAGATTTTTGGCACATTAGGAGTTGATGGTGCTGCCAACTTATTTTTGATGAATCCTAATGGAATTATTTTTGGCGAGAATTCAGCAATTAATGTGAATGGCTCGTTTTTAGCGACAACTGCCGATGAAATAAATTTCGACAATGGCGATCGCTTTAGTGCCGCAAATCCCAATATACCTACGTTGACAATTAATCTGCCTATAGGATTGGGTATGGGCAGTAATCCTGGAGATATTGAGGTTAATGGTCTACAAAATAATGTGCGAGTTGAAATACCTTCATTTAAAGTAATCTCTGGAAACTATACTTCTGGACTCAAGGTAGACTCAGGTAAAAACATTTCTTTATTTGGCGGAAACATCAATTTTAATGGTGGAGGGTTGCAGACTTTTAACGGTGGAGATATTGAGGTTGTTAGTGCTGGTGAGAATCAAATTATAAAATTGGTACGAGACGAAAACTGGTTTAAATCAAATTTTGTTAATGTATCGCAATTTAGAGACATTAATTTGCAGAATGCTGCCTATATAGACGCTAGCGATGAGACGGCGGGGAACGTTACTTTAGCTGGCAAAAATATTATTCTCGATCGAGGTTCGGTAGTTTTGTCTAATACCAGTCTATCTTCTAATAATTCTATAGATTTGTATGCGACAAATTTATTAGAAGTTAAAGGAAGTTCGGAAAACAACATAATTAACGTATCTTTCAATAAAAACTCTAATACCAACTTTTCTACTTTCCAAGGCAAAAGCAATTTTTACAATGTTAGTTTAATTGGAGCTGATTTAGTAACATCTTCAAGCAATCAAATTAGTACTGGCGGTGAAATAAATATTAGCGCCAAAAAGATGCGAGTTTTAGACGCAGGTGAAATTCGTACCGTTAGCTTTTCTAATTTTAAAGGTACGGCAGGAAACATCAACATTGATGCTGAAGATATTTTGGTTGCAGGAGTTAATAATGACGGATTGATTACTTCAGTTATTAATTCAAGTACAGGTATAAATTCCAATGGCAATAGTGGCAACCTTGATATTTTCACTTCTGTGTTGCGAGTAGAAAACGGTGGAAGGGTTAAAGCAGATACATTTAGCGCTGGAGCAGGAGGAGAGCTTAATTTGAAAGCCAAACAAATTTTTCTTAACGGTAAAGTTAATGGTTCTTCTACTTCAAATCCTATTAGAACCAGAACGGGAATATCTGTTTCTCCTGGGAAAAACCCTGGGAAGGGAGGAAGCGTAAATATCGAAACTCAGGAATTAAACATTGTTAATGCAGATATTACCAGCAGCTCTTTCAATGAAAAAGGCGTTGGTGTTCCAGGCAGTATTAAAATTAATGCCAAACAGTTGAAAATATATGACGGTGGGGCAATCACAGCCGAGACTGCGGCTGGAGATGCAGAAAATATTAAGATTGTAGCGGAAAATATTGAGCTACGTGGAACCAGAGGTAATTTTGCTGATTTTGCAGGAGGAATATCTACTTCTACACGGCTAAACTCATTCGGTAATGGTGGTGATATCAGCATCATTACCAATTCCTTAAAAATATTAGATGGCTCAATTATCAGAGCTATTAGCTTAGGTTCTGGTGATGCTGGCAACATTAACATCAATGCACAAGAAATAGAAATTTCTGGAGTAGATCGTTTTGCTTTAGATCCAGTAGCTTCGGAAAGGGTAAGCAAAATTAATACAGCCTCTCTAAAGACTAATGGGGGCAATTTAACGATTTTGTCAGATTCAATTAATTTAGATAATTTTGGCAAAATACAGGCTACTTCTGTCCAAGGAGATCGGGGAGGAAACATTATTATAGGCGCAGATAACCTGATACTTTCAAATCAATCAAATGTTACGGCTTCTGCTGGAGGAGCAGGAAACGGTGGCAACATTAGTATTGATTCTGATGTTCTAGCTGGCTTAGATAATAGCGATATTACTGCCAATGCAGTTGCGGGGAATGGAGGTAATATCGAGATCGAATCAAGTTATATCATTGGTTTAGACTCTCGTAACCAGTTGAGTCCCTTTAGCGATATTACTGCCTCGTCTGAATTGGGCATTGATGGAACAGTTACGATTAACTCTCCTGAAACCAATACCGAGGAGGATACTGTCATAGCAGCCGAAGACATTAAAGCGATCGCTGGAGAGGAAATACGTGAAGCTAGTTGTTTGAATAGCCATTTTGAGAAAGTTCGAGTAATCGATACAGGCTTTGGATTACCCCCAAGTCCTTATAATTATTCTTATGATGATGGTCTGGCTAATTTAGACAATCTAAACCCAAATCAACAGGTCAAAAAAAGTTCGCGGATAACCCCCGTTGATTGGAAACCAGGCGACCCAATTGTCGAAGCTAATGCGATTAAAACTTTACCTGATGGAAGACAATTTTTTGTAGCTGTAGAATCAACTTCGCCTTTAGATTCACATCTTTGTACTCGTTGAAAAGAACTTTACAGTTGCCTTTAAAAGGCGGAGCCTGCTGTCACTGCCTTGTGCAGTCAAAACTGCCATGATAATTGGACTTGACGAATTTGCGTTTCCACAGTGGTCGAGGACTGGTAAGAAGCAAACTCCAACAATGTTGACTTGTATCATGTTCGAGACAAAAGCTGCCCAAATGTGTAAATATGTTGTTCACTAAATTGATTACGAGATTGCGCCCTGTGGGTTTACCTTCTCGACCTTTCCCTTTTGACCTAACTGAGTATAAACCCAGTTTCTAGGTGCGATGTATTCGTAGATAATTTCTACTTCGTTACACCAACGAATCACACAAAACCATATTAATTTGACTAAAATAATAATTTGGTGAACATTAAACAAGGAAAGTCACAATACAGTATTTAATTGAGATTCCCAACCCCGACCCACTAAAACCATGGATTACGGTAAAAAGCTTCCACAATCGGGAAATGGCAGTTAGTTTTGCCAACAAAGTTTGGGAAGCCGAATCTGGTTATCTGTGTCTAATTTTTCATGAGGATAATGGCTTTGCGGTCAAAGTACCTCGTCTTAGTTACAGTCTGGGGGAACAACAGTTTATTACTGTCAAACAGTTTGAGGAGAAAGTAGAAGCGTTAGAATTTGCCCAACAAAATTATCGAGCAGATCGAAATGGTTATATAATGTCGATCTTCGAGAGTGATGATTGAGCAACTGGGCAGAAGGTCAAATCAAGCAACTCCTCTAAAAGAACTATCGACAGTTTCATTAAACGAGCGCACCAAAGTGACAATTTCATCGGCTCGATTGTCGTTAAATAGCCCATCTAACCCACTGCTATGAAGATCGGTAAAGGGAGATTCATAGAGTAAACCTGGATTCATCACGCCGTTTTGAGTCAGGTAATCGATAATATTCTCGACAAAGCGAATTTGATTGGCATTAAAATTACCACCCTCTAGGTACTTGGCAAAGGCAGTCTTAGCTGCATTGCGATCTAACCCGACTATCTGGCGGATAAACAGCTTTAAGCTCAGATCTCTGCCGTAAACTGATTCAAATCGCTCTTTACTTTCAATTTCCTCGGCTGAAAATAACATTGACTCTAATTCGTCTAAATCTTGCTCTGTTAGAGGTTCGTTGCGTTTTAACTTATAAATAGCGATATGATCTTCATGTTCTCTAATATAAGCCTCTACCTTTTTACGGTATTGATAGGGACTAAAACCCGTCTGCTGAATGGGGACATCAACCTCAGTCACGTCTCCCAACTCATCCTTAAAATCGGTGTAGACGATAGTTTGCTCGGTGCGATCGATAAACTTGACCAAATCACGGAATTTAAGCCTGATAGATTCAATTTCGCTGAGAGTAACATCAGACCACCAGGTTTCAGCCTGTACTTCTTGAATCAGTGGTAGCTGCTTTTTGACCATCGGAATGGTTTGTTTTTCTTCCAGGCGCGAAAGTAAATCTCTAACTTTATCCCGCAGTTCGACAAAATCACTGGCTCCATCGAGTACCGCTAATTGGAGCTTGAGACAAAGAAGATCGAAGCGTTTGGCAACTTCATCTTCTTTTGGTAATCCGTTGGGGAGGGTGGCTAGAGTCTCAGCAATTTGTACCGTATCGGTTTGACTCAGATCGTTCCAGCGATCGCGACTAGAAAACTCTTCTACTCGCTCAAGGTGCTTTCTCACCAGAAAGTTCTGTTTCTCCATCGTAGAAACGTGCTGGTGTAAATCATCTAGTAACGACTGCTTGAGTTTTTGGTTTTCGGTTGAAGTGGTATCTTTTTCTGAGATAGCTTGAGTCAGCTTCAACCTAGCTTTAATGAGCTTAGTTGAAAGACTCTCGGCAATTTTGGGGTCTTTTTCGGCTATTTCCTGGCTGAAATAGTCGAAGTTACTACACAGGTCAAAAATAGAGAATTTTTCCTTATCTTGTCCCACACCAAATAAGTCGGGGCAAAGTCTCGTACCCCGACCGATCATCTGATTGAATTTGACTCTGGAGTAGACTGGTTTAAAAAACACTAAATTAACTACTTCAGGAACATCTACCCCCGTATCGAGCATATCAACCGACACGGCAATGGTCGGCTCTTTACTCGCTTCTGAGAAGTCATCGAGGAGACTTTGAGCGTAGTTGTTGTGACTGTCAATTACCTGGGCAAACTTGCCCTTGTAGTTAGGATAATTGAGGTCAAAACGCTGCACGATAAATTCTGCGTGGTCGTGATTGCGAGCAAAGATAATGGTTTTACCCAACCTGTCACCACCTTCGACTTTTAGACCCTTGGACATGAGCAACTCTAGGGCTTGGTCTACCGTATCTTGATTAAATAACCACCTGTTAATGGCTGCTGCATTTACTTCATCGGGAATTTGCCCCGTTTCTTCATCGGCAAATCTCTCCTCATATTCTGCTTGTTCTTCTGGGGTTAGTTGGTCATAGCGTATACCCTGGCGCAGAAACTTAAAGGGAACGATAATACCTTGAGAGGGAACGAGATAACCATCGGCGATCGCGTCTTCTAGTTCGTAGGCAAAGGTGGGAACACCAGCTTCTAAGTCAAAGATTCTATAAGTATCGCGGTGAACTTCCGAGCGAGGAGTAGCGGTAAGTCCCACCAGCAAGCTATCAAAATATTCAAACAGTGCTTGGTATTTCTGATAAATACCTCGGTGTGCTTCATCTACGATTACCAGATCGAAATAGCCTGGGCTAAAGTCTCCTTTGTTAATGCGATTAAACATCGTGGGGTAGGTAGATAACACCACGTTAGCACTGCCCCAGTTTTTATCTTTGGTTTTTTTATCTTCTAGGAGATTGACGGGGGTAACAAGAGGTAGGTGGGTTTTGAAATTACGGAAGGTTTGATTGACCAGAGAATTACGATCTGCTAGAAAAAGCACTCGTTTGACCCAATTACCCCGCATTAACAGGTCAACCAGAGAAATAGCGGTTCTGGTTTTGCCCGTCCCTGTTGCCATGACCAGCAAAGATTTACGGGCGTTTTGACGGTCGAAACTTTCGGTAATCCGTTTGAGTGCTTCTAGTTGGTATGTCCGTCCTGCTATCTCCCGTTTGGGAATTACCAAATCCAGGTTTTTACGGTTGCTACGGCGAAAAATAATTCGTTCCAGTTCTTCTTTCTGAAGAAAGCCGTGAATTTCTCTTGGGGGATAGGTAACATCATCCCAAATCCAGTGATTGTAACCATTAGAGTAAAAAATAACTGGTCGCTGCCCGAATTTCTGTTCTAAACAGTCGGCATAGAGTTTGGCTTGCTGCTTGCCCTTGGTGGGATTGCTACTGGTTCGTTTGGCTTCGATGAGTCCTAAAGGTTTACCATCATCACCCCAAAGAACGTAATCAACGTACCCCTTACCCGCACTGTTGGGCATTCCTTCAACTTCATACTCCGTCGTATCGGGAGACTCAAGCTTCCAACCAGCTTCTTGGAGGAGGATATCGAGTAAGTAACGGCGGGTGTCGGCTTCGTGGTAATCGTGGGTATCTGCTACCGCCTCATTTTGCTGTTTTAAGGCAGCTATCTCTTGTTTGAGGGCGTTGAGTTCGCTTTCTGTCTGCTGCTGCCTATTTAAAGCAATTTGCTTCATCTCGTCTGCTTGAGACAGCTTGGCTTCTAACTCTGCCAACTGCTCCCTAGACATATCCCTTTGTGCTTCGGGTTGTGGGATATGTTCGCGATTAAAGGAAATGACAGGTAAGTTTTTCCCGTTGGGGGAATAGAAGCGATAGAGCCAGTAGAGAAAGTGAAATAAATCCTCAACGATGCGGAGAGAATCTCTAGAGGTAATCTGGCTGGAACTGTGAGCTGCTAAGTTACCGACCTTCTGAATTGTCCGAATCT
This sequence comes from Pleurocapsa minor HA4230-MV1, assembly GCA_019359095.1. Classification (NCBI taxonomy): domain Bacteria; kingdom Bacillati; phylum Cyanobacteriota; class Cyanophyceae; order Pleurocapsales; family Pleurocapsaceae; genus Pleurocapsa; species Pleurocapsa minor. The sequence goes on from JAHHHZ010000007.1 coordinate 10,302, forward strand.
TGGGGAATAGTCCAGGTTTGAGATTGTCCTTAAAGGTTTGTTCGTGGATTAACGCGCCGAGATTATCATCGTAGGGAAGTTTCAGGTAGGTATCGTTATTGTAAAGCCAGAGAACCGCCTGTTCTAAGGTAAATCGAGCATAGAAGCAACTGGTACGGGGAGCAGAATATGCCATGCTTTCGGCATGGGTAGCATGGGTATAAAGTTCTGGAAACTGCTCTTTAAGAAAATCAAAATTGGATGCCATATACTTGCTCAATCAACTCTTGTCTTAGAGTTCCCGAAATACAATCAAACAACTTCTTTTTCTTGTGGCAACCAAGTCACTCCTTTACTCTATCCAAACTAAGCTACAAAATCATAAACAGGGGTTTTGATAAAGTGACTTGGTTGCTGTTGCCGAGCGATAATCTCTTGAATGCGTTCTACAGTAGCAGGAGCAAAGAATTGTTCGTCTGTTTCTAGATTAACTCTTGCGGGAACGTTTTCAATCAGGAAAAATTGACCATTAATTTTTAATGAATAAGTTACTTTGGTTTCAATTAGTGTTTCTTGATATTCTGAGTTCATGATTGATTTATTCTTTGAGTAAAGCTTTTATCTTCTCCTGTATTGCTTCAATTAAAGGAGGCATATTTTAAGATAAGTTTTTATAGTTCCCCACGAAAGGCTTTTTGCAGCAACGAGTTGAAAAGATTATCTAAATAACCTAACGATATATCCAGTTTTTGTTTTTCTAAGTTGTAAATATCAAAGACTTCATTGAAATCAATAATTAGATTTTGAGGAGGCAGAATAAATTCAAGATTTCTGACTTGATCTGCATTCAGATGTGGTTGACCTGCTCTCCTTGTAAGAGGTTCGATCATTTGCTTTCCTGAATTATCGTTTATTAGGTAATTGTAAAAAATAGAAAGCGATGGGCTGATGTCGATAATCATATCGTAGCCAGCATACGCATTTTCATACTCTTTTGAAATAAAAGCACTATCGCCAGAGTTTACACCACTTCTGACAATGACAATATCTCCATATTTAAGCTTGCATTTTTCAATTTTTCTCGCCTCTACCGAACTAATAAACCTTAAGTCATTTGTCACAATCGTGCCGTTTTTAATGTTCGTAGCTCTAACAAAGGGAATGCCTTTATCCTCAAAAATAGGCGGGGTGCTAGTTCCATATCTTATACTTTCAAATATTTCCTCAAACTTAACCACTTTCCACCCTTTCGGGTTAGTAACAGGATCGCCAAACATATCGAGGAAGGTCGATCGCAAGAGTTCTTCGGTTAGGGCGATCGCTTCTTTTCGCTTCCGTCGAATAGCATCAGCTTTATCCAGTATCGCAGCTATGCGCTTTTGTTCTTCGAGGGGAGGAAGGGGGATTTGATATGTTTCAAGCAACTCTTTTTTTACGCCATCTTGACCTGCTGTTCTCTCAGAGTTAGAAACAACATAATTAAATAACCTTTCGTTTTTAAGAAAATAATATAAATATTCTCTATCTAAAATGTTTGCGTTTTTAGGCGAAGCTTTCATCAATGCAACATTATAAGCTCCCTCTAATCCTCTTAGGATTTGAAATAAAGGTGGTCCATAACGACCAATCATGATGTCATCTTTACTACAAAATCTACGAGCTTTTTGCTGTGAAATATACGTTATATTTTTATCAGACTTGTAGTCTCGTATTTGCAGTAATCTTACATAACCCTCTTTAGGTTCAAAAATAAATTCACTTTTTGGTGGTTGACTTCCACCAATAAAGTTGCAAACTTCCCCCATCTGAGGATATTTCCAGTTAGTTTTTTGTTCTTTTAATTTCATCCCAACATTTCCTCCTAAGCATAAAGCAACCTCCGTTCATTTTTTACTAACATTTGCTAACAAATTGAAAAATTCTTGCTTCAACTAGGGTCGTCGGCGACTTCCTATCCACAAGCTTGAGTTTGGCGGTGACTCCACCTACTTAGATTTATGCTGGCGTTCCAATCTCGGTCGATAAAAGAACCACAGCCAACACATAGAAACCATCGATTGGATAGCTTTAGCTCTGGGTTATGCCAATTGCAATTACTACAAGTTTTGCTCGAAGGAAACCAGCGATCTGCAATAATTAACTTGCTGCCATACAGTTGACACTTGTATTCTAATTGTCTTCTGAACTCGTAGAATCCCATGTCAGCAATAGCCTTAGCTAACTTGCCATTTTTTAACATTCCCGACACATTTAAATCCTCGATTACTATCTGGCTGTGGTTCTTGGCTAGATAAGTAGTGAGTTTGTGAAGCGTATCTTTGCGGATGTTGGCTATTTTAGCGTGTAGCTTGGCTATTTTTAATTGGGCGCGCTTCCAATTGTTAGAACCAATTTTCTTATTTCGGTTTAACCATTGAAGTCGAGCAAGTCTTTTGAAGTAACAGCGATATGGCATCGGGCTATTGAAAGAAAAGCCCGTACTCAGATAAGCCAGGGTTTTGACTCCTAGATCGACCCCTACAACGTCTACTGATTTAAAAGTCGATTCTGGTTCGACTTCAATCTTGTAAGAAATATACCAACTGTCTGCTTTACGAGTTACAGTTACTGACTTAGGCTTATAACCATAAGGCAAACGTTCGTATGTCTTGACTACACCAATTTTCGGTAGCTGAACCTTGAAATGGTCAACTACTTTAATTGTGCCATCTAAGGTAAAGCTATCGTTGCGTCCTTTCTTTTTAAATCTCGGCGGTTTTGATACTTTCTTGAACGCTCTAGCCCATGCTTCTCTTAGCTGCTTTAAAGCAAATTGGGGCGCACACTTAGATGATTCGTAGTACCAAGGATACTCAGGTTTTACCATTGTCACCAACCATTTATGTAGATCGATAGCAGATGGAAACTTAATTTTTTCCTTTGGATTATCTCGATTGTTATCTAAGATTTGCTTGGTTAAGCGCAACCCCCAATTCCAAGCATGACGAGCCACACCAGCGTGTTTTGCCATTTGTGTTCGCTGCTTGTTATTAAGTTTGAGCTTAGTCTTGAATCCTAGTAACATAGTAATATTGTACAGCAATATTACAGCAGATGAAAAGACTAGATATAAGAATTTCAGATGAAGATAAAGCGGTCTTAGACGCATACTGTAAACAAAAAGAAATTACTCAATCTGATGCTGTTAGAACTTGGATTCGTGGCTTGAAGCGAAAGTTAAAAAAGGTGAGCAATGGTTAGCATTTAACTAACTGTTAACTAGCCCTTTTGGAGTAGGAATATCGCGCCCTAATTCTTGAGCGGTTTCAATCCATTCTTGTATCACCACCTCGGCATTAGTTACCGCTTCGACATAGGTTTGACCATCTGCCATACATCCAGGTAATTCTGGCACTTCCACGATAAAAGCTTGGTCTGACTCGCTCCAATAAATGATCAATTCGTATTTAACTGACATCGCTATACTTTCACTTCTAGATTTGATTCTTTAGCTAATAACTCATCACTTTGTCTAAACTCAGCTAGCAACCGATAAAAAGATTCAAACCCAATTTTTTCATCGTGACAAGAAAGCATGATTAACTTAGCCCAGGAAGTAACTGACTTGACCCCTAGCTTTTTTTGTAACCAAGGTTGAAATTCTTCATAAAACTTATTTTCAGCTTCGCTTAATTCAAGATCCATTTCGCTACGAGCAAATTCATAGCCAACAATAAACATAAATAAATCGCTGACTGAAGGACGACCGATATACATCCCTGGAGATTTTTCTATTTTCTGTAAGACTTCAAATAAATCGATCATAAAAATTTTCCTATTATCGTAAATTACAAAGAAGTTAATTCATCTATAACAAACTTATCGCTGCGAGAGTGAAAATCTTTTGTCCAAGCATCTCTCGATAAACCCTCTGTAGATAAATTGTCAAATACTAGCCCGTAGACCTCTACACCATAATGAGTACCATTTTCGGTAATCGATTCATTGCCTCCATAGCGATCGCTTATAATAAAAACTTCACTGCGTCTTTTGGTTCTCAATCTCAAGATTTTGCCCTCTATTCCATTATCTTGTAACCATTGCATAACCGAAGCAGCACAACGCGCGCATTCTAGAAGAGGGTAATCAGCAACAATTTGACTAACCTTTTGCCAGACTTCTTCTTTCGTCATTACCCCAACATCTTCTCTAGTGCATCGAGGTCAGAACTTATTTCTGCTTCGAGCGATCGCAGTTTACCTAAAATTACCTTGGGCGGTTCGTATTTCACTTCTTCATACTCAATCTCTTTGTAGCGGTTAATTGAAAGATCGTAGCCGTTATCCTTAATCTCTTTCTTAGGAACAAAAAACGCCTTGGATTTACGATTTGTCTTCTGCTTCGGATCGCGGTTGTGCCATTTATCCAGTAAATCGGGAATATCATTTTCTTCAATCGGCTGTCGTTTATCATCCAGGGATAACCCATCGGCTTTCATATCATAGAACCACACATAATCTGTACCGTCTTTTTCTACTCCAACCTTGGTAAAGATAATAACTGCCGTGGAAACTCCTGCATAGGGTTTAAATACCCCCGACGGCATAGAAATCACCCCATCTAGTTTATGATTCTCGATCAGAGTTTTACGGATCGATTTATGTGCATTGGAAGAACCAAACAAAACCCCATCGGGAACAATGACAGCCGAACGTCCCCCAATTTTTAGTAGTCGCAGGAATAGCGGTAAAAATAGTAGTTCGGTTTTAGTAGTAGAGATAACTTTGGTTAAGTCCTTGGCGATCGTCGATTTTTCTACCGAACCCTTAAACGGCGGGTTTGCCAGAATCATGGTGAAGGCTTCTTTTATTTCTGAATAAGCATCTGCCAGGGAATCTCTTGCCTCAATCTTAGGATCTTCAATCCCGTGCAGCATCAGGTTCATACTGCCAATTCGTAGCATCGTTCCGTCGAAATCAAACCCATGAAACATATCACTATTGAAATGCTCGCGGTTGCCTGGGGCATTTAAAACTAAATTGCCGTCGGAGTCTTTCAAGTCTCGTAAATACTCAGCAGCAGCCACTAAAAAACCACCCGTACCACAGGCAGGGTCACAAATAATTTCTCTTGCTCCTGGGTTCATCAAGTCCACGATCATCTTAATAATGTGGCGGGGGGTTCTAAACTGTCCGTTTGTTCCTGCGGTAGTGAGCTTGGAAAGCATATATTCGTAAAGGTCGCCCTTGGTATCGCGATCTTCCATCGGAATCTGCTCGATTTGCGTAACCACATTGGTTAACAGGGCAGGGTTGGCAATCAAAAACACCGCATCTTTCATGTGTCGGGCATAGGCGGTTTCTACTACTGTACCACCAAGGTTTTTAATAAAGGGGAAAGCCTCATCGCGGACGATCTTAAGCATTTCCTCGGCATCGGTGAGGTTCTTAAAATGCGACCAGCGCGATCGCTGTTGCTCTTCTGAGAAAATAGGATTCTCAACTGGCTGCCCTAGTCGCTGGGCTCTCCGTTCCTTGGCTAACTCCAGATCGTCGAGCCTTTTAATGAACAGCAAATAGGATATTTGTTCGATCACAGACAGGGGGTTGCTGATACCGTTATTCCAAAAAGTCGTCCAAAGTTTATCTACCTTGGATTTAATCTCACCTGTGATCATTGAAATAAACTCCTATTGTGTATAAGGGGATATGCCCCGTTGCGCTATTTTAGCCCCTGTCGTTCGCTGAAAGCTAGAAATGCTTAATCACTTAATCACTTAATTGCTTAATTGGTTGTCTAGATAAGTGCTTAAGAGTTCTTGCACTAAATCTGAGAAATCTCTGTCGGGCTTGTCTAGCAATAGTTTCTGAATTTGTAGGTAAGTATCTTTCTTGACATAAGCACCTACTTGTTTATAGGTCGGATCTGTTCTTTTACCAGTAGATTTACTTCTTTTAGGAGTATTGAGAGTATTAGTACTTGCCTCATCAATATCTTTTGTCTCAGCAGGACTAGTGACAGTAGATTCAATTTCTTCTACTTTCTCTACTTTATTCTTTTTAGCTTTAGCTCCTTTTAATACATCATCAAACATTAGAATAATTCCTCTATTTCTCTACCTACATCCTGATAATCTTTCCAAGCAATCTTAGATTTGCTATCGTTGACTTTATCAACTGAAACGCCTAATAGTGCTGCTTTCTTATACGCTTGAAACCTTCTAATTGAACTATCAAACAAAGGTAAGTCAGCTTTTAGTAATGACTTACGGGCTTCATCTCCATCTCGGTTTGGTTTAGGTGGCACTATGCTCAATAGAACTTTATAGCTATCACTGTTTAGCTTTTTTAGCGCCTCTACTGTCAGCATCATTGCCTCTAGACTAAGTACATCAGGTACACAAGGGAGAATTAATAAGTCGCAACCTTCAGCTAGAGTTTTTAAATCTTCCTCATTGGGACGGGCAGCAGTATCGATGATGATGTGGTCTGCATCTCTAGAATATTTAGCCGCGTGTCGTTCATCAGCTACAAGAAATGGTAGCTTGCCTCTTTCAGCCCAATTAGAAACACTACGGTTAGCATCTCCATCGAGTAACAGTACATTATTCTTTCCTTCCTGGGAGAAATAGGAGGCTAGGTGAATGGAGGTAGTACTTTTTCCTACCCCACCTTTAAATGAGGCTACAGTTACGATCATAGTTAATCAGTTAAGTGCTTAAGCGATTAATCGATTAGCCAAATAAGTAGTTATTTAATTAACTGCTTAAGTGATTATCTGACTTGTTATAGCCTCACTAACCATAAAGATCAAGTAGGCAGTTAAGTAATTAATCGATTAAGCGCTTAGTTAGTTACTATGTCATACCCTCCAAAGCTGTCTAATAAATCAATTGCGAGACAAACTGTCTACTAATAACCTGAAAAGAGATTTAGGAGACAGTATGTAGAGGGGGATTTTTGAGTCTATTAAGTTATAAAATAGGAGACACCTAAATTTAGTCATTCTATAGAGGAATATGTTTATTAAAAATTAATTATGCCAGTATTTTTCGATAAATTAGTCTTGTGTTACCGATAATTCTGCTTGTCTGTTATTTGAGATATTAAGATAAAAAAATAGCTACAACAGGACTCTGATTTTGCATATTAACCAATATACAAGAATGTTTGTCATTATTGATTCAGATCAGACAGATTAGCAGACTATATATTTTGTCTTATGCCTCAAGCTGGTGGAGAAGCAGATAAACTGGGTAATCGTTATGAAGCTCGCTGGACAATTCATTGCATGATTGATGTTATGGATGAACAAGCCGAGTCGATATACTTAGAACCTCCAGGAGAAGATGCTTTTGAATTCTTCATGTGGCGCAAAGGCAAGAAAGAGTATCATCAGGTTAAAAGGCAGAAAAGCAGCAGTGGTAACTGGTCATTAAAGTCTTTAGAAACAAATCAAATTAGCGTTCTTTCCGACTTTTGGGATTATCTTCAAAAACCAGATGTTACCTGTGTATTTATTTCGACCGAAAATGCCAAGGAGCTATACGAACTAGCTTACCGTGCTAAAAACTCCAACTCATTTACAGAATTTGAACGAAAAAGAATTAATGATATAGGTATCTCAACTAAATTTAAAGTCCTGCGTGAAAAATGGCAAAGTTGCTCTCCACAATCAGCATATGAAGCTTTAAGAAAAGTCAAAATTCAAACCGTTGGAGAAGATTTTTTAATTGATTCGATTGAAAATCGTCTTACTACTCTAGTAGAAGAAGACCCCAAGACGATCAGAATTGAATTAGCTGAGTTGATACTTAATAGTACTCGTAAAGAGTTGAATACACATGATATCTGGCATTATCTAAGTCAAAGAGGATATCGTCGTCGCGAATGGGGAAAAGACACGCGTGTTTTAGCTACTGTTGAGAATACAAATCGTCGTTATATTAAAAGACTCAAAGATATTGAGATCGCAGACAATATAATTTCCCGTGATGAAACTCAAACTATTTTGTCTAAACTTCAGTCAAATACTGGAAAAAAGGCAGTATTAGTAACGGGAGAAGCTGGAATTGGTAAAAGTGTGATCATGCTTCAGGTTTTAAAAGCACTGATTGATCTAGGCATTCCTGTATTGTCAATGCGTGTAGATAATCTTAAGCCAGTAGATCATTCTGATGATGTTGGTAAACAGTTAAAGTTACCTGGTTCTCCTACTAATGTCTTAGCCAGTATTGCTAAAGGTAGAGAATGCGTACTTGTAATAGATCAGTTGGATACAGTTAGTTTGGCTTCTGGTCGTCATCCAGATTTTTTTGAGTGCGTCAATGAAATAATTAGACAGACTTTAGTTTATCCTAATATGGGTTTGTTGTTAGCCTGCCGTCAGTTCGATCTGGATAACGATTATAGATTAAAGAAATTAATTGACACTAAGGGTATAGCTGAAACCTTCAATATCAATTATCTCAGTCATGACAAGGTTAGAGAAATAGTTGCTGAGTTGAATTTGGATGCTACAAAACTAAACTCACAACAACTAAATTTACTGTCTGTTCCCCTACATCTATGGTTATTATCGCAAATAGCTTCAGACTCAACTAGTAATTCACTTGAGTTTATTACTGCCAAAGATTTATACGATCGCTTTTGGGATTATAAGCCCAGAAAACTAAATGCAAGGCTTGAACGTAAAATCGAATGGACAAAGATAATCGATCTTATTAGTGATCGCATGAGTGAAAAACAAAGTCTTTCTGTGTCAAAGGCAGTTGTAGATGATTATCAAGCAGATGCTGAAGCTATGGCATCAGAACATATTTTAGTTAAAGATAACAACCGTTATAGATTTTTTCATGACGGTTTCTTTGATTATGCTTTTGCCAGACGTTTTGCTGCTCGTGAAGAAGATATATTAACCCTTTTGTATAGCGATGAACAGCATTTATTTCGCCGTACTCAAGTCAAGCAAATTTTAATTCATGAGAGAGAAAGCGATTTTGATTTCTATCTCGAACATCTTGAGGATTTATTAACCAGTAGTAATATTCGTTTTCATATCAAACAAATAATATTTGCTTGGCTAGGGACATTAAACAACCCCAAAGAAGAAGAATGGGAAATACTTCTCCCGATGCTTGAAGGTGATGGTAGTCTAAATCGTTCAGCTTGGTCAGCAATATGCACCTCTAGTAGTTGGTTCAAACTTTTAGCATCTTTAGGGCTAGTTACTCGATGGCTTAATAGCGGTCAAATTAGAGATGTCAACCGAGCAACATATCTGTTGTGGAATGCTCAAAAAGAAACACCAGAAATAGTAGCCAACTTATTAAACCCCTTAACCAATTCCTCAAAGAAAGGACAAGACTTAATTAATAAGATTATAGATTTTACTTATTTAGGTAATAATCGCCAAATTTTTGATTTATTTTTAAATTTACTCAATCAAAGCTATTATGATGGAAAAAAAGATATTTTTGACCATACTGGCTTAGATTTTTGGTCACAAATACATTCACTACCTAGAAACAATTCTGATTGGGCTTGCGAAGCAATAGGTCATTATTTAGATCGTTATTTGAATTTAAGTATCGCTATTGATCAAGACAACTTATTTGATTATAAAAATAGTATTTTTCCTCACAGTCAAAGTGCAGAAAGCGTCATCCGAGCAAGTGCGAATAGATCTCCTCGCTCTTTTATAAAATACATTTTGCCTTTTGTCTTAAAACAAATAAAACTTACAGTCGATTCTTCAAGTAGCAATCCACCGTGGAAAGATGATGTATGGCGTTACATAAAGTATGACAATTATTACGATTTTGAAGATATTTTATTAAACTGTCTTGAGAAAGCACTTCAAGATCTTGCTATTAAAGAACCGCAAGATTGTAAGGTAATTATTGAACAACAACTTAAGACAAACCAAGATTTTAAAACAATTCAATTTCTTATAGTTCGTGCATATACAGCAAATGGAGCTTATTTTTATGAAGATGCAACTAACTTTCTTTGTCAATCTCCAAGTAGACTAAAAAATGGTTACGATATTAGTAATGGCAACATCCATGCTGCTCCATATTGGGCAACAGGCCAGCTTTTGATTAATATTATTCCTTATTGCTCTGCTTCAGATTTAAATAAACTAAAAAATACGTTATTTAATTATTATCCTGTCTGGAATAAGAGAAAGCAAGAAAGTATTCCTTTAACAACTTACTTACACGATTCTAATTTTTTCTATATTCGAGTTCCAAAGCATTCAACACTCAAGCTATTTCCGCAAACTATAAATTTATTGTATTGGTTATCTTGCTCTCAATATCTTGGATTTCTAAAAAGAAGTGTGGAATATTCTTTACATTTACGAGGATATCCTCAATTTGTTTTAATTGACAGCTTTGTGATTGCAGCAGAATCGCAATTACAGATAATTGCCACTAAAATATTTACTTTAGCTTATTCTTCTAATACTCAATACCACAAAATAGCTTATTTAATTTTACTAAATAATATTCAGCTTTTTGCTTTTGATTCAACTATTGCTCATCGCTGGAGTGAATGGCGACGTAAATTTAAGTCATTAAACCTATTAACAGAAGAACTAGATAATATTGAACCTCCTGAAGCAGTAGAAGCTTTCGTTGTTGGATCTCCAATTAGTCAAGACGTTACAAGCTATATGACTGATGAACAGTGGCTAAACGCAATAAATAAGTATAATGCTGATGGCATAAATTCTAGAAAAAGTGACTTAACTAAAGGCGGTGCATTAGAGTTATCAAGAAATCTGGAAAAATCTGCCGCCAAAGAACCTGTTCGATTTGCACACTTAATCTGGAAACTATCAGATGATTGTCATACTTATTATTTCGACGCAATTTTAAATGGTTTGGCAAATTCAGAAATCAATATCCCGATTAAGTTTTGGAGTGTTCTGATTAATATAGATTGTTTAGCTGGTCTTTTATTTTTATATAGTTTCACCAATGTAGTGACTGCTTCTAGTGTTATCCGAAGATGTCATCAACTCCCTGACAAGCCTTGTGGACGAGCAATTAGCAATTTATGCCAAAAACTAGCTAGTCTGCCTTGGTCTATTGGGGCGATGAATATATTAATTTACTATGCCCTAAATGACTCCGATCCTGAAAAAGAATTCTGGCACAAGACAGAGCCAAACGATACCGTTTACTACGGTGGCGACATATTAACTGCTGGAATAAATTCGGTCAGAGGTTCTGCGGTAGAAGCGATCGCCAGTCTAATTTTTGCTGATAAAACTCGCGGTGCTTATTTTCAATATTCTTTAGAGAAAATAGTAAAAGATAAATCAATTGCTGTAAGAAGTTGTGCTGCTGAAGCTCTCACGGCAATGCTAAATTATGACCGTGATTTGGCTGTTCATTTGTTTTTAAAGCTCTGCGATACAGAAGATGTTTTGCTAGGAATACGTACAGTTGAAAGATTCTTGAGATACTCCACGTATACGCATTTTGAGATTTTAAAATTTCTTTTAGAAAAGATGATACGTTCAAAACAGCCTGACATAATTGAAGTCGGCTCAAGAATCTCTACAATGAGAGCTTTAGAAATGGATGAAGGTCAAGATCTCGCTCATTATTGTCTATCGGCAACCATCACTCATCGAAAGGCTTTAGCTCAAGTTTTCGCAGCAAATTTTAAATCTGCGAACTTTCGTCAATATTGTGTAGATGGACTGATAAAACTATTTAGCGATCTCGAAGAAGATGTTCGCTCTCAAGCTGCCAGATGTTTTTATGAACTTGAAGCTGACGAACTAGAACTCTACGTAAACCTGATACAGAAATTTGTCAATAGTCCTGCATTTAACAATAATTCTGACGCTTTAATCCACGCACTAACCAAAACTACTGCTAAATTGCCTCAAGAAACATATTTAGTTTGCAATCGCTTTATAGAACACTTAAAGACCTTACCTACTGAACAACTGTACTATGTCAGGGATGGAGATCGAATTAGTCAACTGTTAATTAGACTATACAGCCAGCGAAATAAATTGATGAAATCGAAGTGTTTAAACCTAATCGACAGTCTCAGTGAGATGAACATTCATCAGTTAAATCAAGCAGTTAGTAATTATGAGAGATGAAAATGCTAACATTTTCGTCTTATAAAAGTAGATAAAAAAAACATAACTCTTTGACAGTTTGATTTACTGGGTCATATGCTGGAAAGCGAGGTAATTAACTGCTTAAGCAGTTAATTAAGTAACTAGTTAAGTGCTTAATTAATCAAGCACTATTGAGTACTAAAAATTCAAAGTAGAAATAGCAGTTTCTTTCTGCTGCTCCGTCACACCTAGATACCTTTCTAATGCTGCTAAAGTTTTATGACCTGATATTGCCTGTATATGTCGTAGAGGCACACCAGAATCACTCATACGGGTTAATGCAGTGCGTCTAAAGGAGTGGGTCGAGACACCTTCTATTTCTAATTTATAGCAAGCATCACGTAGTATTTTATCTGCACTACCCTTATGAATGCTTCCTTTACCATGTCTGCCTGGAAATAGATGAGGACGAGTGGCCCATAAATTAGTGAGATGATGTTGATTTAAATATTCTTTTAGTTGAGGATGTATTTGAATTTCTCTAGTAGATTGTTTGCCTTTGGTGTTGTAGCTGCGGATTACTAGAACATCTCTTACCCCCTTGATACCTATTACATCGCCACGTAATAAAGTACAAGCTTCATTAATTCTTGCTGCTGCATATAAACACACACCAAAGAGGGCGCGATCGCGGGGTTTGGTGAATCCCTCGTTAAATAGTAGAGTTATTTGAGTCGGGGTCAGGATGGCAGCCCGACCAAACTTGTTCACTTTCATAGAAACAAGTTTACATGATCAAATCGAACGATGATCATCTAATTCTCCTCGATCGTTGTCAGATAAGAGTCATAACTTAAGCTTATACAGACTAGTAAACTGTTTTGGTAAATCTTAAATAGAAATAGTTAATAGATTTAGTGATAGGGGCTATTTTATGCTGGTAAGGTGAAGCCAATCCTAGTTTTTCAACTCACCAGTTGCGATTGTCCTTCGGGACAATCGGGGGAAACTCAGATTTATAGGTTTTTCTTTTGTTTCGCTGCATAGGCTTTGACAAAGCGATCGTCAAATAAATTGCTCAGATCGGGAGCCTGTTGCGCTAAACCTGATTTAACTAAAAAATCGCTGATTTTCTGCGCTGAAAACTGCAATGACGTGACATCTTGACCAGGTTCAAATGCCTTGATGTTGTCTTCTACTGAAAAGATGGTCGTACCATCGGCATAATCTTCGTATTCGGCGAGGGTTACATTTGCTTTTTTCGCCATGATTTTATTGGCTTGTTCTGGATTTTGCTTAAGGCGATCGAGGGTGGCAAACCAAGAATTGACTGTAGCCTGTACCTGTTCGGGATTTTCTTCGACAAACTGGCGCGAAAAGACTAAATGATCGGAGATTGCTCCAGGAAAGTCTTTGGAACTAAATAATTCTTTGCTGCCAGGTCGTTTTAGAGCTTGAGTGGTAAAAGGAGCAAATACGGCAACGGCATCAACTTGACCACCAACAAAAGCTGTAGCTGCTTGACCTGTTTCTAAAGGTACAAACTCAATATCTGCTGCGGATAAACCTTCTTTTTCTAGCCCGAGTAATAATAAATAATGATCGACTGTCCCTTCTTCAGCAGCAATCTTTTTCCCTTTGAGATCGGCAACACTATTGATTCCTTCACTGACAATAATTTTGTCGTTACCAGTAGAGTTATCGTTGACTAAAACTATAGCTAAATCTGCACCGCCAGAAGCACTGCTAATCGTGTCGTTTAAGGTTTGACTATTGGCATCAATTTGTCCTGTGGTTAAAGCACTGATGGATTCTAAATAACCATCAAACCATTTAAGCTCCACTGAGGCATTGTTGGCTTTAAAAATCCCTGATTCTTGGGTGACTTGCCAAGGAAACCAACCAGGCCAAGCACTATAGCCTAAAGTAAGGGCAGCCTCACCTGTAGCAGTGGGGGAATTGGTATCAGTAGTTGTTTTAATCGAGGTAGCTGGATTACACCCAACAACAACACTTGCGCTAAGGACAAAAATTACTAAAAGAAAATTTATTAAAGATCGAGCTAAAAATGATGTCAAGCAGGGTCACACCCCCCTCGCTCTCTTTCTAGTTCTAGATTGGTCGCCAGGAGAATCGGAATTTGTGGGTTTCGGTTTCTTGCTTTGTAATCGTGCAAGATTTACCGCAGCAATATCAGTAAAATAAGATTCTTTGGTTTGACTAATGTTAGTTCCCAGATCGAGCCACTCATTTTCTATATATTGAGCTGTTAAATATTCTTGAGGGTCGATCTTATTTTGATAAGTGATAATTTTAGTTTTTGAATCAAATTTAACTACCGAATTGCCATTTTCCACTATCTTGTTCTGATTGAGTTTGAGATAGTCGATCAAAATTGGAGCAATCTTTTTTACCCTGTCTTGCTGCTGGTTATTAGGGGATAAAACTAAATCTAAACTTAAGAGCTGCTTTCGATTATATTTGAGTAACTCAAGAGCAAAGTTCTTTGCCTCTTGAGTAAGACGCTCACTGGGTATTTTGGCAAAGACTCGTTCAATTTGCCTAAAATCAAGCTGTTGCAATTTATTTAACCAGATCTTAGCTGCTTGAGGACGTATTGTAGCAGCCTGTCTAAATACTTCTATCCCGCTTATCTCTTCACCTCGATCGCTAAAGGTTGACGCTCCCCGACCGTCGCGGACGGGGATTCCTAAGAGATAGTTATTCTTAGAGGGTTAGCCAAAAACCCGCTAGACACTCGCTGGAAATCCAGTCTGTGCTTACTTTTAACTAAAATATTAGCACTGCCATTAATATCTGCTGAGACTAAATGTTTATCCTTTGTTTTATACAATCCACGCTTAACCCTCCTTCCAGAGAATTTATTCTTTGTGGGGTTGTCGGCATTATAAAAGGGTATTGTGTCTTGGTCGTAAAAACTAGCTTTAGAAGTATAGCTCTCCTCTTGTTCAAGATATTCAATTCCGTATCTAAAACACAGCGCTTTAAGCTTGCTTCTCAGTTGCCAAAAGGGTATTTGAACAAAGTTTTGATTGTTAGACTTACCAATATTGATTTCCTGTTTAATGCCTGGATTGTAACCAACTATCAGTTTACCTATTTGATATTCAAGGCAATGGTTAATTATCAATCTAGTAGCCTTGTTCAAATAGTCTCTGACACAGTTACTACGCCATTGATTCAGTCTTGCTTGTTTGTTGGTCAACGATTTAATACCTTGCTTATCTTTAGCAGATTGGAGTTGTGCATTGCGTTTGTTGTACCACTGATTAATACTTTTAAGTCGTTTTCCATCAATCAAAAATTGATGCCCATCAGTATCGATACAACCACACAGATTATCAACTCCCAAGTCAATAGCAATAGCTTTACTGGAATCAACAGATGCTTCTATTTTTTCGTCTTCAAAAATATATTCAACCTCAAACCAACGAGCCGAGTATTTTGGATGTATTCGTACCTCCTTAATTTTTTTATTTTTCAGCCTTTCTGGAAGTTGGATCTTTACCTCGCCATATTCCTCTTTAAACTCACGAGACATGGGTACTGCAAAATACCCATCCTTGAGTCTAATACGAGGAATAATCAAAGGGAAATATCCCTCTTTTGGCAAATAGTTAGGCAGTTTAGGTCTTTGGTCACAGCGTCCAATAGATATTGCTTTGAGCAGTCCCAAGAAAGACCTTATACTTCTATCCACCACTTTTATAGTCTGTTGAGCAATGTCGGTATTAAGCAACCGATAGTTTTCATTCGACTTGCACAAGTGGTAATTAGATTCATACGTCAGACGTTTTCTTTCATTAAAGAAATATTGTCTACATTCATACAACGCCACGTTAAAAAGATTCTTACTCAAACGACACAAAGCAGACATAGCTTTAAATTCCTGTCGGCTAAGTCTTCTGAGTTGATTTTTTTGAGTAGCGTACATATCCAAAGTAATTCGCTGTATTTACAGTATATAGCGAATTAGTTTAAAAGTAAAGCCGTCCTAGAAGGACGAGGTTTCTAACCCAAATTTCTGATGATCGAATACAGGCGAAAGATAAAATTGCCCACTAGACTGTCTGACAATATCTAAATTTCGGTCATGACGGTCGCTATTACCTACTGTCGCATCCATCATTAAAACTCCGACAAACATATCAGCAGCATCTTTGATGCCTTCGGGAACTGGAAAATTTGGCGGGAGTTGAATGTTGTTATCTGATAAAGCCTGAATTACATTATCAACCTGATAATCAAAAGCGTAATCATATTGACTCATAGATTGCTGCAAAAGATTTTCCAGCGGAAAACGTTCTTCATCGTCAGGTTGAGACAGATCGATTGATATCGTACCAGGAACTTCTCGCTCGTCCTCTACCATGACAGCAAGCTCACAAAGCGCTGTAGGAAGACCTGTAAGTTGATTAATTTCTGAAACCACTTTTTCCGACCAATCTGTTCTAGACTCAGCAATATCTTCGCGCTACTTAAAATCTAGGCAAAGTTGGGTAAACTTAGGCAGACATGAATCCAAGCACAGAGATTCACTAAGGATTTTAGGAGTAGAATAATCTTTGCCTGCTAGCTTCCTGCTCTCTTGAGAACTCTGGCTAGTAGGCTTGACTCCAACCCTGACTCTCATCCCAAAGTAGCTATGCCTACGGCAACCCTTAACTAGCTTTGAGATACGCGCCCAATAAGACCACACGTGCTTATTCACATCCACTGGCGCGAATAAGGCGTTACAGAATCTAGGCAACCGCTCAGAGAATCGAAGACCACGACGAGCGAGTACTAATGCTGCGGAAGTACCCGAATTTAACCCGTACAAACTCATGTATTTAACCATGCCAATAAGCGAGGAATAGGCAGGGTTAACATCTATAACTTGAATGGCTGCACTTTTAGCTTTGGAATGAACTAGCTCTGAAAACTTACTATAGGCAAATTGTGAAAGCGTTCTGGCGTAACGTTTGCCGCTTTCTCTTAGTCTGTTTTTCTTGTTGGCAAAATCCAACTTCTCAATCACTATAGGACATTGATACTCAACAGCTAGATCTATTATCTGTCCGATGGATTCACTTAAGATATGTGTCGCTTGTCCTGATGATTTGCCTTGTAAATCGATATTAATTTGACCATGTTTAGCCAGATTTCCTTCGCTATCACAATAAGTCCAGGCAATATTATCAACATTCAAATCGATACCAATTGCGCCATTATTTTTGTGGCTAATCCAAGGCAGATCGGGCAATTCAACAGTTGTATGGAGATACCATTTACTATTTTTCTTGACAAAGCGATGAGTTACAGCTTTTTCTGTACCATTGCGATAGCTCAAGCCTCGCTTATGTCGCGTTGGAGACAAGGCAATATCTACAAAGGTTTGACCATAGTTAAACTTAACCCCATCACAATTAATGTGAGAACCAAACTGCTTTAACATACATGGTGGCACTGTAATTGTTAGCTGCCCAGCGCTAGTAACCCGACAAAGTTGGTTTCCACCTTGATAGGTTTTTGAGCCAACCATCATGAAATTAGATTGGCGGTTGGCTCTCCAATCAACTAGCCATTCATCATGACTAGCATAGCCATTTGCATCCAAGTTAAATTGTGCTTTGAATAATCTTTTAGTTCCAAAGCACAACCCGATATTTTTATCCTGTAATGCTTTTAGGTTGTGCTGCTTAATAGCTAGCCTGCGCTTTTGCTGATGGATAATGAATTTATCTTTTTGAGTAATCTGCTTTTTTTGGAGACGCTTTTTAATCGCAGATTGAATACTTTTGATAGTAGATTTTAAGTCTTTAGCCTGAGTCTTTCTAAGTTCTTTTATTCCTTGCTGCTTACCTTTGAGGTTGTGGTAGACATTACGAGTTGTGGTGCTATCTACTTTGTATTTAGACTGTAGAGACTTCTCAATACTGGCTATTGGTTCGCCACGCATTAATGCTACGTGCATATTTTTTTCAACAGCCGAATATATCTCGCTCATTTGGTCGAGAAATGGGTAGATTGATTCGGGTAATACAGTTTGATATGTAGGCATAAATATATTATCCCGAATTTTCTTTACTTATTTTAACTAATTTGCTCAGGTTTTCTTCTAAAAGTATTACGTTTTTACGACTTCTCATACTGTGCAGCTTCGCACTAAAGACAGTAATTATTTCTAAAACGTTTTTAACTAATTCCTCTTCAGGAGAACTGTCTGGAGTTTTATTAAGTATCACTACTTTTACTCCATACAGTTCACACATTGAAAACACTAACTCGCTGCCAAACCTAAGCAATCGATCTTTGTTAGTCAAAACTAATCTAGATACTTTACCTTCTACTAAAAGAGACAGTAGCTTATTAAGTCCTTTCTTTTTATAATTAACGCTTGAACCAATGTCTTTGAGAGTCAAGCAGTTTTGCCATTTGTTAATCTCAGCATAGGTTTCAAGTACTGCTATCTGTCTGTCTAAATCTTTCTTTTGTGGGCGAGTACTAACTCGACAGTATAAAACTGTTAATCCCTCTGTTGCTTTGTCTTTGAGAATTGTTGTTAAGTCATATCGTCTGTGACCACTTTCTGTTCTTTCTGGAATCAGCTTTTTCTCTTCTTCCCATCTCCGCAAGGTGTCTGTAGATACTCCCAGTAAATAAGCAGCTTCAGATCTACTTAACTTAGGCATTTTACAATATATATAGTATTGCCTAAGTTTATCTAAGTTTTAGACGTGCTGCCCGTAGCCGATCGCTCTTCGCTTCTTTAAATAAAACTTTTCCCAAGCGTTCGGTTTCAATCCAGCCTTTAGGGATAATGCCGTCTAATTCTTCGTTTATTTTTACTAGAGAAGCTGGGACAGAGATAATTCCATAATTATGGTCGATCATTAATTGGTTGATAATCAGGTTCAGAGGAATAGCAGTTTCAATAGAGGCAGCATTATAACCTTTTTAGGGATAATTACTGTTTCGTTCATTCTTTGGCCCTTGATTAAATTACTTTGTTTACTGTTACCGCGCGGACGCGGATGCGGTCAGCGCGACGCGATCGCCTTCCACGGTGACAAACTACTAGATCTTGCTCTTGTTTTTCTCTTCTTGTTTTCTTGTCTTTATATCTTATCTCATCTTTCTATCTTTTATTTAACTTTTGACGGATAAAAGTCAACTATCCGATTCTCGAAGTTAGATGTCAAGAATCCCCCAGTAGAGTGACGTTAGGAGCTTACTGTCGAGGTTGAGAAAGAGTATTCTTACTCAAAAGCCGCCGTGCGTTGGCGGGGTTCTCCTCAGTGCGATAAGGACAAGCCCCCGAATTCATTCGGGGGACAGCGCCTTGACTATAGAAGAACTGAAGCCGAAGCCCAAATCAATCATGCTATCGATCTGATTATGGAGTACAACCAAGCGTCAGGTAGAAATCATCAAGACAAATTTAGAATAGGCATGGGAGCTTTAAGAAAGATGACCAAACGTGGTTGTCGAGTCATTGAAAGAATAATTGAAAGTAGAAATGATGAGATTGAAAAACATCAGTTGCTAAATCCAAGGCACAATAATAAAGGGTTTAATGCTATTTCAATTGATGCCGCGATTCCTCTAGATTAATTATTTATTTGGGAATACTAGATAGAAATCAAGTTCCCATGATATGCAAGCCAAGCTATTCCTATTTTATTTACGCTTCCGTAAGCCAATAATTATAATCTCTGCCCTATTAGCTGCTGCCATCATTGGCTTAGATAACTGGCAAAGATACAAATACAGAACAGCCGACTATACACCCTGGACTTTAGAAACAGTAAATAGTGGCTCAAGTTTTACTGTGACTCGTAATGATGAAACTAAGATCATCAATTTATGTGGCGTAAATGCTTCTGGAGATAAAGCTAAGAACTATTTGCACTCAGTAATTAATCTTGGTAATGGCACAGTAGAGCTTGAGCAAGTTGGCGATCGCTATGAAGCTTGGATACTGCTAGACAAAAATTACGATGTTGAGTTAGTAAAACAAATTTCAGCTCGGCCTAACTATCTTATTGAGCAGCAGATTCACTTGAATACTTGGGTTATAGAAAACGGTTATGCCAAACAAGATCGACAAAGTTCTCATACCTGTAGAAAACCAGAACATTTAACTTGGGCAGAGAAGGTTGCTCAAGAAAATGGGTTGGGAATTTGGCAGGGCAAACAATCAAATTAGGACGCTCAATTAATTTACTTGGCTGACCGTGATAAGTAACCAAAACTTCTTTTTTAGCGCGAGTAGCTGCAACGTAAAGCAAACAGCGATCGCTATTTATTTATTTGTTGTGCGACGCTGTTATTTTAGCTGTTAAATTTGGGCATATTTGTAAGTACATAGATATTTTATATAGATATTTAATATGGTTAACTCTGCTGTGCTTGCGCCAGGAGCTAGAATTGTTATACGCGATTCTGAATGGTTGATACGTAAAACTCTTAAAGCTTCAGCGGGAAGTAGAGTAGTCATAGAAGTCGTTGGTGTTAGTAATTTTATCAGACACGAAACAGCACAGTTTATAGCCGAGCTAGAAGAAGATTTAGTTGTCTTAGATCCCAAAGAAATAAAGTTAGTTGCTGATAATTCTTCTGGTTATTTAAAATCACTATTATTCATTGAAGGTAATTTAAAACAGACTGCGCCTACTGACTCTAATCTCTACATTGGTCATAAGGCAGCGATGGATATTTTGCCTTTTCAGTTAGCTCCTAGTTTAAAAGCTTTAAAAATGCCTCGTCAACGGCTATTAATTGCCGATGCGGTTGGGCTTGGGAAGACTTTAGAAGCAGGTATTTTAGTCTCGGAATTAATTCGACGGGGAAAAGGAAGACGTATTTTGGTGGTCACGACTAAAAGTATGTTGACCCAGTTTCAAAAGGAATTTTGGTCGCGGTTTACTATTCCTTTAGTACGTTTGGATTCAGTAGGTATTCAAAGAATTAGATCGCGTATTCCAACTAATCACAATCCTTTTAATTACTACGATAAGGCAATTGTTTCAGTAGATACTTTGAAACAGAATAGGGAGTATCGTACCTACATCGAAAACGCTTATTGGGATGTTATTGTTATTGATGAAGCGCATAATGTAGCGCGTCGGGGAAAAGGTCAAAGTACTTCTTTAAGGGCGAAATTAGCCGAAAGACTGGCTACTCGTTCTGATAGTTTAATTATGCTGTCGGCTACGCCTCATGATGGTCGAGCAGAAAGTTTTGCTAGCTTGATGAATATGCTCGATCCCACGGCGATCGCATCCGAGCAAGACTACAGTAAAAGCGAAATTCGCGATCTCTATGTCCGTCGTTTTAAAAAGGATGTCAAGGATCAGTTAGCTAAGAATTTCCCCGAACGAAGCGCGATCGCAATTGCTGCCGATGCTTCTAGTTTAGAAGAGTCAGCTTTTGAAATACTAGATAGTTTAAAACTCCTTTCGATTAATAAGAAGGGGAAAGCAGGGATGTTATTTAAGACAACTTTGTTGAAAGCAATGTTGTCTAGCCCGATGGCTTGCTTGGAGACAGTTGTTAAACGCATTAAGAAAGTAGAGAAAAACGGTGATTCGCTTACACAAGATAAAGATATTGCTGAGTTAGAAGAATTCAAGTCTGTCTTAGAAGAAATTACTGCTGCGGAGTTTTCTAAGTATCAACAGCTATTGTCTGTCATCAAAGGTAAAAGCAAAGATGAGTTTGCGTGGAAGGGGAAATACTCAAAAGACCGTATTGTTATCTTTACCGAGCGTTTGGAAACAATGCGCTTTTTGGCGAAGAATTTAGCTGAGGATTTGTCTCTTAGCAAAGAAGCGATCGCAACATTAGATGGAAGTATGTCTGATGTAGATTTAATGGGCATCATCGAAGATTTTGGTAACGAAAAGTCTTCTTTAAGGTTATTGATTGCTACGGATGTAGCTTCAGAGGGAATCAACTTACATTACCTATCCCATCGCTTGATTCACTTTGATATTCCTTGGTCTTTGATGGCTTTACAGCAACGTAACGGGAGAATCGATCGTTATGGACAAGAGGAACAGCCACAAATTCGTTATTTGTTAACTCGTTCTAATAATTCTCGGATGGATGAGGTTGAGAGAATTATTCAGGTGCTATTAGTTAAAGACGAGCAAGCAGTTAAGAATATTGGCGATCCTTCAGTCTTTATGGGGGTGTTTGATGTTGATGAAGAAATAAGGATTGTCAGTAAAGCTATTGAGTCTGGGACATCGGCAGATGATTTTGCTAGTTCCCTCGAACCAAAACAGCTAGCAGATGATGATTTTGATTTCTTTGCTTTATTAGATGAGCCTGTTGTGGAGAAACAGGAAGAAGATGGCACAGAGACAAGGGAAGAGTCAGAGATTGGTGAAATGCCGAGCTTGTTTAAAGATGACTTTAGCTATGTCGTGGCTGCATTAGAGCAGTTTAAGCAGGAGCAAGACTTACAGTTATCTGTTCTCGAAGACGAACTCTTAATTGAGTTGACTATGCCGAAGGAGTTACGCGATCGCTATAAACGCTTTCCTAGAGAGATTTTACCTGAGAAAAATGAACCTTTAAGGTTATCGGCAGATAAAAAAGCGATCGCGACTGACTTAGAAGAAGCCAGACGCGCTGAAGATAGTTGGTCTTCTTTGCAATATCTTTGGGAATTACACCCGATAGTTACTTGGCTCAATGATAGGGGAGTAACTTTATTTGGTCGCCATCAAGCACCAGTAATTACTTTAAGGGATAATTTAGCACCCCAAGAAGTTGTATTTATTATCTCTGGAGTAATTCCCAATCGTCGGGGACAACCGTTGATTAACAAGTGGTTGGGGGTAGTGTTTGAGAAAAATAAGTTTGTCAGAGTAGAAGAATTTACCGCCACACGCGATCGCTCCCTTTTAGGCAAAGAACCAATTCCCAATACCAATCAAGAGGTAGACGAGTCTTTATTAGAACTGCGATCGCAAGCTGTAGAGGAAGCGACTAAAAATATCCTGGCAGCAGATAAAGAGTATAACGATTGCATTAATCCAAAGTTACAAGAACAATACGATCGCTTGGAAAAATGGCGAGGAAAGTCTTGTGAGCAGCTTGAACTGCCGACAGTTAATACATATAACATTGCCAAAAGTAAAAAAGAAAAAGAGCAAAATCGTATTCAACGTACTTTTGAAGATTATTGGAATTTTGTACAAGAAAGCACCACGACTGAAAAATCACCCTATATCAAGATTGTCGCTGTTTTAAGAGGTAGTGGCTAATAAGTAATTCCGAACTCGTTACTTATTACTTATTATTCATTACTTAAAAAGCATGGCTGTTTTAACTGGAATTATCAACGAGAATGAATTTTATTCCCACCATTATCTTGATGCTATTTTACATAACGATCTCAAAGAGGTTGTTAAACGCTGGAATGAAGAAGCAGAAACAACAGGAGATAAGTCCCCACCAAAAGCGATCGCATCTCTAAAAGTTGATTATTGTAAAACTCGCAGTCAGATTAGCCAGGAAAAAGACGTTCGAGAGCAATTATTGCTTCAAAGGCAATGGTTATGTAAGTTTTTCTCTGTACTGGGTTATGAGTTTAAACCGACGGAGAAAGTTGTAGAAGACGATGAAATAATTCCTGTAGTTGCCGAGGTTAGTAAGAGTAACGGACAGCCTTTACTGTGGATTATTGAGGCTATTTCCGAGACAGAAGAAGCAGTTGATGTCTTATCTCTTAGCTTAAATGAAAATCAGTTTGAAAGCGATCGCTCAGAGCAACATCTAAATCCCGAACTACTCAACATTGACTTTGAAGACTTAATTTCTGACTATATTTTTGCTCAAGACGATCCGCCTCGTTGGATTATTTTGGCTGGTATGCACCAAGTAGTTTTGCTAGATCGCTTTAAGTGGAATGCTTCGCGGTTGTTGCGTTTTGACCTAGAGGAAATTCTTGCCCGTCTGGATAATAATGCCCTGCAAGCTAAGGCGATTTTACTCCATCGCGAACATACTTGTCCTAGTGAGGGAACAGCTTTACTAGATGAGTTGGATGAAAATTCTCACAAACACGCTTTTTCTGTCTCCGACGATCTTAAGTATGCGCTGCGGGAGTCGATTGAGTTATTAGGTAATGAGGCGGTTTGGTATAAGCAAAATAAGCTTCATGAAGGAGTATTCAAAGGAAAACTGGATGAAGGACAGCTAACTCTAGAATGCCTGCGGTATATGTATCGCCTGTTGTTTCTCTTTTACATCGAGGCGCGTCGAGAATTGGGTTATGCGCCGATGAATTCGGATATCTACCGTCAGGGGTATAGTTTAGAGTTTTTGCGTAATCTCGAACAAGCAGAGTTACGCACTACGGAAGATACGGAAGGCTATTTTATTGATGCTTCGATTACAAAGCTGTTTAAATTGGTTTGGGAGGGATTTCCTGAAGGTGATGAGAATTTTAGTCTTAATTTAGAGCAGAAAGAAATTACCCACGATACTTTTGAACTAAAAGCGTTGAAAAGTCATCTCTTCGATCCTGCGCGTTTATTTCTACTCAATAAAGTCAAGTTTCGTAACGTGGTTTTGCGTCGCGTAATTGAGTTAATGTCTCTTTCTAGAGCGAGTAAAGGTAAAAGAAGAGGGCGTATTTCATATGCCCAGTTGGGAATCAACCAATTAGGTGCGGTTTACGAAGCTTTACTCTGCTTTCGGGGGTTTTTCGCGGAAGAAGATTTGTATGAGGTTAAGTCAGCCAAAGAGAAGACTACTGATGAATTAAAGGTGGCTTATTTTGTTAAGTTACCAGATTTAGAAAACTATACCGAGGAGGAACGAGTTTTTAATGATGACGGTACGCCGAGATGTTATCCCAGGGGTACTTTTATCTATCGTTTAGCGGGACGAGATCGCCAAAACTCCGCTTCTTACTATACTCCCGAATCTTTAACTCGTTGTTTGGTCAAATATTCCCTCAAGGAGTTACTCAAGGATAAAAAGGCTGATGATATTCTCAAGTTGCGTATTTGTGAGCCAGCAATGGGGAGTGCTGCGTTTTTGAATGAAGCGATTAACCAATTAGCCGAGGCTTATTTAGAATTCAAACAAAAAGAATTAGATCGACGTATCAAACAAGAAAATTATCTGCAAGAAAAGCAGAAAGTCAAAATGCTGTTGGCGGATCGTAATGTGTTTGGCATTGACTTAAATCCCGTCGCGGTTGAGTTGGCGGAAGTATCTTTATGGCTCAATTCTATTTATCAAGGGGCGCACGTACCTTGGTTTGGAATGCAGTTACACTGCGGTAATTCTTTAATTGGGGCGCGTCGTCAAGTTTACGACACCAGTTTAGTTCCTCAAAGTAACAGACACAAAAACTACTGGTATGATAACGAACCCAAACGAGTTTTATTAACAGAAGAATTACCAGTTAAGACTATCTTTCATTTCCTGTTACCCGATCCAGGAATGGCTAACTATACCGACAAGGTAATCAAACAATTAGCACCAGACAATATCCAAAAGATTAAAGATTGGCAGAAGGAATTTTGCAGAGAAGCTTACAGTGAATTTGAAATCGAACAGTTAGTTAGCTTGAGCAAAAAGATCGATCAACTTTGGCAACGCCATGTCAAAGAACAGCGTAAGATGCGAAACCGCACCACCGATCCTTTATCTGTTTTTGGTCAGGAGGATGATGAGCTAAAACGTAGCAGCTTGAGCATGAAAGATAAGATTGTGGCTCAAGAAAGAATGTCCGAAGGTGTGGGTAATTCCAGTGCCTATCGGCGATTAAAACTGGTGATGGATTATTGGTGTGCTTTATGGTTTTGGCGCATCGAACAAGCCGATTTATTACCTAGCCGTAGTGAATATTTGATGGAGCTTGCTGTCATTTTAGGAGAAATGCCCATCGCCCCTGAAAAACAGTTAGATATTCCTTTATTTCCTGAAACTACACCCCCAGAAGAAGCCAAAGAATTTATTGCTAAATATGGTTCGGTAGATTTAAAAATGCTTTGTAGTCGCTTTCCGCGATTGCAGTTAGTAGAAGAAATAGCCAAAGAAAAAAGATTCTTTCATTGGGAATTAGAATTTGCCGATATTTTTGCCGATAATAATGGCTTTGACTTTATTTTAGGTAATCCACCTTGGATAAAAGTTGAGTGGAAAGAAGGTGATGTTTTAGGTGATGCCGAACCTTTATTTGTATTACGAGGTTTTACTGCTAGTAAGCTAGGAAAATTAAGAGAAGAAACTTTGACTAAATATTCTCAATTAAAACCTGATTATTTTAATGTTTATGAAGGTTTAGAAGGTACGCAAAATTTTCTTAATGCTTTTCAAAACTATCCTTTATTGGTCGGTCAAAAAGCTAACTTGTATAAATGTTTTATTCCTCAAAGTTGGTCAAAGAGTCATAAAAAAGGGATACAAGCTTTCATTCATCAAGAATCAATCTACGATGATCCAAAAGGTGGTATTTTTAGACAATCAATTTATCAACGCCTTAAAGCTCATTTTCAATTTATTAATGAGTTACAACTTTTTCCAGACATCGATCATCACAATAAATATAGTATTAATGTTTATGGAGAAAAGTCGAAAACCGTATTTTTTAAAAACATATCTAATTTATTCTTAACTAAAACTATTGATGCTAGTTTTGAACATGATGGTAAGGGTAATGTTCCAGGAATAAAAGACGATGAAAATCAGTGGAATACAGATAATCATCTTAAAAGAATAATTGAGATCGACGAACAAAAACTAAAATTGTTTGCTCAACTTTATGATGGAGAAAATATACCTGCTTTACAAACTCGCCTTCCAGCACTTCATTCTCAACAATTATTAAGTGTATTAGAAAAATTTGCAATTCAACCTCAAAAATTAAGTCATTTAAAAGAGAACTACTTTAGTACATCTTGTTGGAATGAAGTGAATGCTCAAAATGATGGAATTATTAAGAGACAAACTTGTTTTCCTAGCTCAACAGAACAATTAATTCTTTCGGGTCCTCATTTTTATGTTGGTAATCCACTGAACAAAACACCAAGAGAAGTTTGTACCGCAAATAGCCATTATAATGTTTTAGATTTAACAAGTATTTCCAATGAATATTTACCACGAACTAATTATTTTCTTGCTTGCACTAAGGAAGAATATCGAAGCAAAATACCTCTCGTTACGTGGGTTGAAACGACAACAAATCAATCCAAAAAGTTTACAGAGTATTATCGTTTAGCTTTTCGAGGGATGCTACCTCCTGGCAATGAAAGAACTTTAATCGGTTCAGTTATACCTAAAGGTGTGGCACACATTAATGGCTGTAGAAGTTATGCTTTTGCCGATCAATATATTAATCAATTAACAATTTTTGGCTCTTTTACATATTCTATAGCTTATGACTTTTTAGTTAAAACGACAGGAAAAACAAATCTTCATCAAATACTAGATGATTTTCCATTAATTTACGGTACTTGTTTTGATAACAGTTTAAAAATCCGTTTCTTAACACTTTCTTGCCTAACCACTCACTACGCTGAACTTTGGGAGACGAGCTACACCCCAGAATTCAATCAAGACACCTGGACAAAACAAGACCCCAGATTAAATAACCAATTCTTCCACAACCTAACCCCAAATTGGCAAAGAAACGTTGCCCTCCGCACTGACTACAAACGCCGACAGGCATTAGTAGAAATAGACGTACTCGCAGCAATGGCATTGGGTTTAACCCTAGACGAACTAATCACCATCTACCGCGTGCAATTCCCCGTGATGCGCCAATACGAAAAAGATACCTGGTACGACCAAAACGGGCGCATTGTCTTCACTTCTAGTAAAGGACTTCCAGGGGTAGGCTTCCTTCGTACTGCACCCAGAGGCGAAACGGGTTGGGAAGATATCAAAGATATGAAGACGGAAACGGTAGAACGCACTATCGAAGATAACACCCTACCAGGAGGAACAGTTACCAGAACCATTGTTTATCAGGCCCCATTCGATCTTTGCAATCGCGAGGAAGATTACAAGATTGCTTGGTCAGCTTTTAAACAAAGATTCGCTAATCAGGAGGTTAAAGCATGATACCATCCGTTCTTGCCTCCGAAATTCAAGCCAGTATTACAGACTTCCTCAAGACCGAATTTCGCTCATCTTCTCCTGGTTTTGAGGATTTAATCGATCGCTTTTTGGCAGAACCAGAAGCCATCTTTAAAGGACCATATTTATCTACCAGTTTGCCTTTTAGATCGGGAACTGCGGGAGCTAACTATTTTCCCGACGTACCGATGGCTTTTCCTCCCCACCGACATCAAGAGCAGGCGTTCGGGCGACTGCAACACCCTAACTATCAGTCAACTATTGTCGCTACTGGGACGGGTTCGGGTAAAACTGAATGTTTTATGCTGCCTATCCTCGATCATTGTTTTAAATATCGAGGCGAACCAGGTATCAAAGCAATCCTAGTCTATCCGATGAATGCTTTGGCTACCGACCAAGCAAAAAGATTAGCGCAGCTAATTTGGCACAATTCTAACCTTAAAGGTTATGTTACGGCGGGTTTATTTGTGGGGGAAAACGAACGCGAACCTACTTCAGTAATGACAGAAACGGGAGTAATTACCAGTAAAGATATTCTGCGCCAACGTCCCCCAGATATCTTGTTAACCAACTATAAAATGTTGGATTATCTGTTAATTCGTCCCAAAGACCGGGGTTTATGGGTGGGTAATAGTCCCGAAACTCTGCGTTATTTAGTTGTAGATGAAATCCATACCTTTGATGGCGCACAGGGAACGGATTTAGCCTGTTTGATTCGTCGTCTCAAGGCTCGTTTGCAAACACCCGCGAATTATTTGGCTTGTGTGGGAACTTCAGCAACTTTAGGCGGAAATAAAGACACGGGGAATGAATTAATAAGCTATGCGGGAAAGATATTTAATGAGACATTCAATAATAACTCTATCGTTACCGAAGATAGGTTAAGTGCAGCAGAGTTTTTAGCCGATGCCTTTATCGATCCTCAACCAGTACCCAGTCCAGATTTACTAGACTCGTTACTACCGCAAAACTATGAGAGCGTAGAGAAGTATATCCGCGCTCAATATCAACTCTGGTTTAATTATCCCCTAGAAGATGATTGGGATGAAACAGACTGGCGCATCGATTTAGGCGATCGCTTGAAGTCTCTTCCCATCGTTCATAACCTGCTAAAAATCCTTTCAGGCAAACCAACTTCCTTGCCTTCTCTATGGACGCAATTGAGTCGTAAAATGCGTCTGCCAAATAGTACGGATACAACCTATCAAATTGCTTTATTTACTAGCCTAGCTGCTTTATTTTCCATTGCACGAGACATCAATAACCGTCCTTGGGCTAATATTCGTATACAGCTATGGCTGAGAGAATTACGGCGTATGGTAGCTGATATAAGCGATCGCCCTGCACTAACTTTTGCTGACGATCTGACTACGGAAGAATCGGGGAAAAGCTTACCTGTAATTCACTGTCGTGAATGTGGGGCTACTGGTTGGGGAAGCTTACGGCGCAAACAAAATGACCAACAGCTAGATTGCGATCTCAGAGCTTTTTATACGGCATTTTTTAATCGTAATCCTTTAACTGCTTTTGTTTTTCCCATTAAAGACAATGAAAAATACGAAACGGACATCTCACTGGGGCGAGGCAACCTCGCCCCCCGTGTCCTTGAGAAAGAAAGAATTGAAAGCAAGCTATGCCAGGACTGCTTGAGGTTAAATATTTCCAAAGCTACTTACTGTCATACCTGTAATGGGAAAAACTTACTTTCGGTTATCGAACCGAATATGGTGCAAGAGAAGAGTAAAAACGGCTCTAAATGGCGAGAAACCAGTCATGATTGCCCCTTCTGTAAGGCTAAGAATAATCTAGCTATCTTGGGTTCTCGTGCTGCTAGTTTGGCTAGTGCTGCTATTGGTACGCTGTTTGCTTCTACCTATAACGACGATCGCAAATTAATTACCTTTTCCGACTCCGTACAGGATGCTGCCCATCGCGCTGGTTTCTTTGCTGCCCGTACTTTTAGGACTACTTTACGTACCGCTATCAAACAGTATTTGGATGAACGGGGTAATGACAAATACTTAGAGCAAATTATTCCCGAATTTAAACAATATTGGCAAGAAAAACTAGGTTCGGATACTGATTATGTAGCTACCTTTCTGCCTTCAGATTTGGAATGGCTGTATGAATGGGAACAGTTACAGAAGACAGGTAAATGTAGTTCCCAGTTAAAAGAATATTGCGATCGCCGTTTGGACTGGGAAATTATCTCAGAACTCAGTCTTAAAACTTCTTTTGGCGGTTCATTAGAACAGACAGGGACTTGTGCAGTAGGGCTTAATCTCGAACAGTTAGACAAAGCTACAGCAGAAGTATTAATTAAGCTGCAAAACGAACTGGGACTGCATCATATAAACAATGACAGGGTAAAACAGTTTATCTTGGGCATTTTTTATCATATGAGACAAAAAGGAGCAATCTTACATCCTCTTACCAAACAATACATCGAACAGGATGGCAATATTTTCCTCTTGCAAAAACCTACTTTTATGCCCAACATGGGACCCGCTTCGATTAAACCTAGCTATCCCATAGAAGCGAGAAACCACGAGGAATTTGAACCAGTTATTATCAAAAACTCTACGTGGTGGGAAAATTGGGCAGTTAAAAACTTCTTTGACACTCAGGATTATAACTTCTTTGACACCCAGGATTATTCTTTAATTGGCGCACAGACACCCGCTATTTATCAATATACTTTCAATACTCTAGTTGAGTTTGGTCTTTTAGGCGATCGCTATACCAATAAAAACGCTAAAGTCTGGGGAATCGAAACTACAGCTTTAAATCTTGATACAGACACTAAGCATTTATCTTGTTCTAGCTGTCATCACTCTGTTGTCACTGACAATAGCGAACTATCCTATTGGAATGGAATGTCCTGTTTACAATCGCAGTGCTTAGGACATTATGAGGAAAGAACAGCAAAATTAAACTTCTACAAAAATCTCTACTCTAAAGGTAATGTACGACGTATCTTTGCCCAAGAACATACGGGACTATTAGAAAGAGAAGTCAGAGAAGAACTAGAACGTCGCTTTATTGCCAGTCAACATCGTTCTGACCCCAATTTACTCTCTGCCACTTCTACCTTGGAAATGGGGATTGATATCGGAGATTTATCCTCAGTCTTACTCTGTTCCATTCCTCCCCAACAGGCAAACTATCAGCAAAGAATCGGACGGGCGGGAAGAAGAGACGGTAATGCCTTTATCACTACCATTGCTAACGGTACAAATCATGACCTCTATTTCTGGTCTAATCCTCTAAAAATGATTGCGGGAGGAGTAGAAACCCCAGGTTGTTATCTTGATGCTTCGGCAATTCTCCAACGTCAGTTAACCGCTTACTGTCTTGACTGTTGGATCGGTGATTCGAGCAAAACCCCAGATTTACCAGAAATCTTTAATCGAGTTCTAGCACCAGTACAGCAGGGGGACATTAACCGCTTTCCCTATACTTGGTTAAACTATATCGATCGCGATCGAGAACAACTATTATCTGGCTTTATTCGGCTATTTGATGCAGAAATAGATAAAGATACCAAAGAACAACTAGAACTTTTCATTACTCAGGGAGAGCAAGAAAAAGGCGGTTTGCGGTGGCGTATCCTCAATCGACTACAGGAAGTAGTTGAGGAACGGAAAAGACTGCAAAATCAAATCAAAACCCTTGGTCGTCGCATCAAAGATAAAGAAAAAGGTGCTAAATCGCAAAACTTTGAGGCTGAATTAGATGAATTAAAGCTAGAAAGAAAAGGCTTTATGAAATTAGTAGAGCTTATCAACAAAAAAAATACTCTTAACTTCTTCACCGACGAGGGTTTACTACCTAACTATGCTTTCCCCGAAGCTGGCGTAACCCTCAAATCGATCATCTGGCGCAGAAGTAACCAGCCCAATAATAAATACGAAACCCGCCCCTTTGAATACGAACGTCCAGGGGCATTAGCTATCAAAGAACTCGTTCCCTCCAGTACCTTTTATGCTGAAGGTCGTAAGGTTAGAGTAGACCAGATAGACGTAAAACTGTCTGAAATAGAAGAATGGCGTTTTTGTCGTAACTGTAGCTATGCTACTCTCAATATCCATAAAACAGCAGACCAAAAAACCTGTCCGCGCTGTGGAGATACCATGTGGGCTGACGAAGGGCGTAAACGCAAAATGATTCGTCTGCGTCAGGTAATGGCAACTACAGGCGATCGCAAAAGTCGGATTGGAGATGACCGAGACGATCGCAATCCTTCATTTTTTAGCAATCAGCTACTAGCTGATTTTGCCCCCGAAGCCAGAGAAAAGTCTTATCTAATTGACTCAGAAGAATTTCCCTTTGGCTTTGAATTCCTCTCGCGGGTTAACTTCCGTGAAATCAATTTTGGTCAAATCACCAATCAAGCTGAAACAGTAGAAATAGCAGGTGAAGCTCGTCCGAGGGGCGGGTTTAAAATCTGTCGTGAGTGTGGCAAAGTTCAAGATAGGGAAGATCAAGCCAATCATACTCTAGCTTGTAAGAAAGACGATAACCCGAAAAACTTTATTGATGTCCTGTATCTATTCAGACAGTTTGAATCAGAAGCAATTCGCATTCTAATGCCCGTCGATACCATCAATTCTTCTCAACAGTTACCCTCATTCCTAGCTGCTTTACATCTAGGACTAAAACTACACTTCCAGGGCAAAGTAGACCATCTTCGTACTTTAGTCAGTGAAGAACCCGTTGCTAATAGTTCCCGCAGAAAACCCTTCCTTTTCCTCTACGATACCGTTCCTGGGGGGACTGGCTATCTCAAGCAGCTACTTCGTAATCCTCAAGAAATAATATCAGTTTTAGAAAAAGCTTTAGCTGTTCTGGTTAGCTGTAGTTGTGATGATGGTTGCTATGAATGCGTTTACGCCTATCGTAACAACTTCGAGCAGGACAATACTAGTCGTAAAAGCGCGATCGCCGTTTTAAATGACATTATCACCCGCAAAGATAAAATTACTCTATCTCAGCCTGGATTATCAGAAGTAAAGCTAAATGCCTTATTTGATAGCGTTTTAGAACAACGTTTCATTGATGCCTTAGCTCGTTATCGCCATGAGGATAAACCAACTACTTTGCGTAAAGAAGTAATCAACGGCAAACCTGGTTATTTGCTTTCTATCGGCGAACAAACCTGGCAAATCGAACCCCAGGTAGAACTAGGACAAAATGATGGAATAGCTATTCCCAGTCGCGCTGACTTCGTATTCTATCCTGCCAAAGAATCTCTAGATATCAAACCCATTGTTGTCTTTACCGATGGTTGGGAATATCATCGCGATCGCTTATCACACGACTTTCAACAAAGAATGGCGATCGCTAAAAGCGGAAATTTTCATGTTTGGTCGCTTACTTGGTCTGATGTTGAATCTCAGTTTAATTCCCAATCAGGTGCTTACGTCAATCTCCTAACTCAAGATATCAGTAGCTTGTTTCGTACCAATCAAAATAAACTTCACGAACAATATAAGTGCGAACAATTACGCCCCTTAAAAGACAAAGATAGTTTTACATGGTTGGTTAACTTTCTCAAGCTACCCGATCGCAATCTATGGCAACGTTGGGCATTACTCAGAACCCTGGCATACATCAATCCTCAAGCACAGTGCGATCGTAACCTTTGGGAACAAGAAGTCAGTCAATTAACAGATTCTAAGATAATTAATACATTCGACCTAAACACTTCCTGCCGTTTGGCAAATTTGAGCTGGAAGTCGATACAGCAAAATGACTTAATTCAATCTTATTTTGCGATCGCACCACCAAAGCATAAATCTTCTGATAGTAAAGGTTCGTTAGTAGTTATGTCGATCGGCGATCGCTTTGCAGAAATCGATGATGAAATAGTTAAAGCTTGGACTGGAATATTACGGCAATACAACCTATTCCAGTTTCTCGACTACAGCTATGTAGTTACTTCTCGCAGTTTTGAAACCGAAACAGAACTTGAACCATTATTACTTTCACCGCCAATAGATAAAGAAACTTTTGCCAGTAATAGCAATCCAATTTGGCAAGAAATTAAAGAATTAGTCTTTGATGAAGATGCGATCGCCCTAATCGACTATATGTCAACTCATAACTGGCAAGTACCCGAAGTCGGTTACGAACTTACCGACGATACCGATACCGTAATTGCTGAAGCAGAATTAGCCTGGAGTGAGCGCAATTTAGCCTTAGTCATAGACACCAGCGAAACCGAAATCTTTACCCAGAATCAATGGAAAACTTTCACTATAGCCGAAGTATTGAATGACCCAGAAGCTTTTTACAATGACCATCTAACTTCCTAAACATAAACAAAAAAACTTATTACTTATTACTCATTACTTATTACTTAAAAATGCTAAATCACAATATCCGCATGGCGATCGCCGCCGACTTTTTAGATGCTTTTAGCAAGCTACCCAGACAGACTCAAGCTAAAACCAATTCCTTTATTAGTAAATTCAAGCAAAATCCTACTAGCTCAGGGATTAACTACGAATCAATTCATAATGCTACTGATAAAAACCTCAAATCCGTCAGAGTTGATGGCAGCTATCGAGCGATCGTGCTTAAACCCGAAACTGGTAATACCTATTTACTATTATGGGTGGATAATCACGACGAAGCATACCAATGGGCGCAAAGAAGAGTTTGTAAAATTAATCCCGAATCTGGTGCATTACAAATTATTGATGTCGAAGAAGTAGCAGCAATTGAGCGAGAAATAGCAGCAGACTCTAAAGCATCCAGACAAAAAAGATTTGCCGATATTCGCGATCGTCACCTATTAAGATTGGGAGTTCCAGAAGAATTATTACCAGCAGTTCGGGCTGTCGTTACGGATGATGATGTCGATAAATTAATCTCTAAACTACCAGAAGAGGCTGCCGATGCTATTTTACTACTTGCTGCTGGTTATTCACTTGACGACGTTCTAAAGCTACAAGATAAGCAGAGCGATAAGCCTGACGGCATGGCTTCGCTACTCCAAATTAATACAGAAGACTTTGATACTGCCTTGGAAACCGATGACAGTAAGCGCAGATTCTATATTGTTGAAGATGATGCCGAACTGGAAGAAATGCTGGCAGCGCCTCTCGAAAAATGGCGTG
>JAHHHZ010000008.1 GCA_019359095.1 Pleurocapsa minor HA4230-MV1
TCTTATTTATTACTCGGACTTCATCGTTTAATTTATACTATGAATCAATTTCAACCCTTGCTTCTTTCTGGGTAATCTCTTTGATTTGTTACTATTTGAACTCGGAGAGTGACATAAGAGGGTTATAGTCATTTCAAATAAGTTTGAGACAATAAGAGGTTAAAATAAGCTCAAATATATAATTAGATTCCAAATTAATGACCCTGAGTTTAGACTTAAGAGAAAGAGTGATAAATTATGTGGAAAATGGAGGAAGTCCCAGCAAAGCAGCCGAAGTTTTTCAAGTAGGAAGGGCATCAATATATCGATGGTTGGAAAGGGTCGAACCGATTCAGGTTAAAAGACGGAATCGAAAACTAGACTGGAAAGCCTTAGAACAGGATGTACAAATCAATCCAGAAGCGAGATTAATCGACAGAGCCCAAAAATTTGGCGTAAGACCAAGCGCGATATTTTAGGCTCTCAAGAAAATGAAAATCACTCGTAAAAAAAACAACTTAGGTATCGTGAAAGAAACAGACAAGAAAGAATTAACTACTATAGAAAGCTGAGAGAATTAATTAAGATATATGGTGGAAAAAGCTTAGTATATCTGGATGAATCAGGATTTGAATCAATCTCAAACGGTATTTATGCTTGGTCAAAAAAAGGCAAGAAAATTTATGGAGATAAGCAAGGAAAAAGAGGAACAAGAGAAAATTTAGTTGCAGCAAGAAGAAAAGGAAAAAAAGATTTAATTGCATCAATGCTATTTACGGGTAGCTTAAATGCAGAGGGATTTGAAGGATGGTTAAGTCAGGGAACAATACGCCGTCGCACGGCGTATTGTTCCCTGACCGTTGGTCAATATTTACTACCATCACTTTGTCGCTCATCGGTAATCATTCTGGATAATGCACCAATTCATCGTAAAAACCTGATTCGGTCACTAGTCAAGGAAGCAGGACATGAAGTCGTATTTTTACCGAAATATTCTCCCGATTTAAATGATATTGAGCATGATTTCAGTGCCTTAAAAAGAGCTAGAATGTATGCCAAATCTGATACATCTTTAGATGAAATTATCTGTAATTATTGTGCGGTTTAATGTCTCATTCTTATTTAAAACAACTATAACTCTCTTGTGTATTGCTTGACTGCGTAACGTTCAAACAAATCATTTAATACTTGCGGTTCAAATCTTGGGTTAATACCGCTTAGAGCGAGTATTAAAATAGAGCGCCGACCCCTACAAACGGGTTGGGTTGTCCATTTGACAGATTTTAGGAAAGTGGTATAGTGAGCGGGTTTTTTAGATGCTAGAGAACCGCTTACGGTAGCTATCTAAGCGCTTAATTAATTGGGGTATCTATGTACCCCGTTTACTAGCTTTGAGAGCTTTGATATAGTGACCTTTGAGCGAATATTGAGCGACTCTTCAGGTTGTGGCATCACCATTCGTGAGTGAAAGCCAGTCCCCTTATAAGCCGAAGGCGAGGGCGGACGATGGGACTTGAACCCACGAATGGTGGTACCACAAACCACTGCCTTAACCACTTGGCTACGCCCGCCATATATATCGCTTAGGTATTATAGCATCATTGGCTAGCATTTTACGCTCATGGTTTAAAATCAATAAAAGTATTTTTGAACTACATGGTATTGAAAAAAATCGGTACGCTGGGAATTATTGTCGCGGGGATAAGTGCGATCGCTGTGATCACCAACCCAGGTGAAGCAGGATATCGAAAATATGCCGATGACAAGATTAAAACGGAATTAAAAGCTCAAATTTGTACCCAGGTTGCAGAAGATCTAGGAGTATGGTTGGAGGGTCAATGTCATATTTTGATCGGCACCGCTAGTCCTTATTTAGCAGAGGCAATCAGCCAACAAACACAGCGACAAAACTTTTACCTTTTCAGTATTTATCAAGCAGATCTCGCTCTCCCTGCACCCCTGCCTAGATATCATGTAGCAACCATTGGTATCTTTGGCAATTACCATATCTATCGAGCCAAAAAACTTTAATTGGCTGAAGGTCTAATGTTTATCTAAACTGGAGAAAGAAATTCTACAGCCTGGAGTTGATCTATGAGTCAAGATAATGGTAAAAATGACAATTTTACTTCTACCGCCCCTAAAAGCGATACTGTTCGTAATCCTCCCTATGGAAAAGTTAAAAGTTTAGATCAAGGACAAAGATATTGCATCAATAAAATTGAAATTAATCCAGGGGAACATATGAGTACCCAAATGCATTATCACCGTAGTGAGCATTGGATTGTAGTTTCAGGAACTGCTAAAGTAATCTGTGATGGTCAAGAAACCCTAGTGATGGCAAATCAGTCTACTTATGTCCCCATGAATACTGCTCACCGAGTCGAAAATCCTGGAGTTATTCCTTTGGTGATGATTGAGGTGCAAAATGGGGAGTATCTGGGAGATGACGATATTATTCGTTATGATGATTAGCGATCGCTAAATCCTGAACAGAAAAGTTAAGATTGCAAGCTCGCTCCTAGCCAATCAAGATAGGTTTTGGAGCCTGCAACTATCGGTAAGGCAATAATCTCTGGCACTTCATAACTATGGAGTGTTTTAATTGTGGCAGCTAGTTCGTCAAACTTACTCAGATCTGTTTTAATTATTAGCTGGTATTCTTGGTCATGATTAATTTTCCCCTGCCAAAGATAGATGGAGTCGAGGGGAAACAGATTAACGCAGGCAGCTAAGGACGCTTCAATTAGTTGGGTGGCGATCCGTAAGGGTACGCGGAGCGTAATCGCTTTTCCTTCTGCCAACGAAGCAACGGTAACTAAAACCACGCCATAAGTCGAGTTGGTCATAGATAGAATACGTTATGAAGCTATTTGAATTGGCTGAGAAGTTTGATTGAGGGAAATATTTTTTTGAGTATTGGACAAGAAAAACTGAGCGGAGTGAGACAACATCTGTTCGGTGAAACTGAGATCGAAAACTGCCGACTCAAGATTAGCTCCCTGTAAATCTGTGTAAGTCAAATCGACATCGCTTAGATTGGCTAGCTTTAAAGAAGCGCCAGTTAAATCGGCGTCAGTTAAATTGGCTTGAGTCAAATCGGCGTTGTCTAAATTGCCTTTTCTCAGTTGAGCTGCTGCCAAATTAGCCCGATACAAATTAGCACAGTTTAGATTAGCGTTTCTTAATTGAGCAGCTTTTAGATTGGCACTGCTCAAGTCACTATTACTAAGATTAGCTTTGGTTAACCTGGCTTGACTAAAATTAATGCCTCTAAGATCGGTACAGCTGAGATCGACGTCAATCAAGAAAGTTTGACCTAAATTAACTCCAGTTAATGAGCTACCCTGTAGCTGCGCACCCGTTAATCGTCCTTCCCGTAAATCTGCCCACTGAAGGTTAGTTTGAGTTAAATTGGCTTGTCTCAGGTTGACTTTAAACAACTTAGCGCCACAGAGATTTGCTCCCAAGAGATTTGCCGCTCTTAAATTAGCGTGGGCTAGGTTCGCACCACTAAGCTGGGCATCAGTTAGCTGAGATTTAACCATAAAAGCACCAGTTAAATTAGCCTTAGTCAGATCTGCCTGGGCAAGATTTACCTCACTCATTTTGGCAAAGCTAAGATTTGCCCAGTTAAAAGTTGCTTCACTAAGAATTGATTTGGTCAAGAAAGCACGGCTCAGATTTGCTCCCACTAAATTCGCTGCTGTTAGATTAACGCCAATCAGCATGATGCCTGATAGATCGATTCCACTTAAATTTACGCCTGTAAAGTCTCGATAACCCTGTTCATAAAATTTTAGGAGCTGATCCTTATTCATAATCGTTATCAGTTTTGAATCTCAGTAAATACAGTTCAAGCGATCGCCAGTAATACCTAAATGACTATCTACCTACTTGCATTATTACCTGTAATCTTCAGCACAACTATAGAATGATAACTTTTGTCTAAATATGTTTTAATCTATGGTTATAAATTATTTAATCTTTACACCAATCATTCTGATGTTGCTGATTTTGCCCCAAACTTAATGGGATAAAGAATAAATTCGCCCATCAATCAAAAGCCGAGTAATACCCTTATCTTGGAGATGATGAGAAGTTTTTTGCAGCATCCGTCCATCAGGAACTTTAATCACCCGCTCGCGCCGATGAGAAAAGCGTTTAGCAATACGATGGTTATCAAAGACAGGGAGAGTTGTTTGCCTGGTTTCTGCGTCGGGAATAGCGCCTAAATCAGCAAATTCAGCAAGAGGCTTAACAATTAGCTCGGCGCAGCGGTCAATCACCAAATAGCAAGTTCTGGGCAGGGCAGCTTGAGACAAAGGGAGAATTTGAATATTACTAAAATCGGCAGTAGGACTAGGGTAGGAGATATCATCGTCGTCATCGTCATCCTCATCCTCGTCATCCTCATCGTCTTCCTCGTCATTAATATCTTCTAGATCTTCTCCCAGCATTTCTTTGAGGGCAACAAGCTCCATTTCGTCATTCTCATCGTCGTCATCCTCTTCTAGTTCCAGGCGATCGCGTTTGAGAATTAGACGTTCGCTTTTGGGAATAGTTTCTTCGTTAGATTTACCGCGTACCTTATCTAAAATCAACTTAACAGGTGCTGGTTCTGGCTCTGGCGCGACTTGTTCTGCTGGTTCTATTGCCACCTCAGGAATCTCTAGCGATACTTCTGGTGGGGGTGCAACTTCTATGGCAGAAGCAGTCGAGCGGCGACGACGACGGATCTTCGATTCTTCTGGTGGCTGTTCGGGCTGATCTGAAATAAGATTTGAGGCGATCGCTAATTCAGGCAGAACATCATCACTAGCGATCGTTTTTTGAGCTTTTTTACGCTTGACTTTAGACTGAGGTTTTTCTTTCGTCTTAGTCTTCGTCTTGGCTGGCTGGGAACTTTGATCCTCTTCGACAGATTTTTCTCCTCTGGGAGTGCGGGCTAAACGCTTCTGCTGAATGAGGTCTTCGTACTCGATGGTGGACAATTTATTCTTCAAAAAGCGGCTGATCGTAGAACTACTAACCTCAAAACTTTTCGCCAAGGTAGAAGTAGTTGCCTCGGAATTACGATATTCTTCAAGGATCTCTTGCTTATCGTTTTCAGTTAGTTTTCTAGGACTCATGCTTTCTCAATCAAACTCACGTTAGTGTTGCTTTGTTGTTACTCAGGATACCAATTATCCCAGGGATATTGATCGATACTTTGGGATCGATTTTAACTAGGAGTATTGTTTATCTTCAATAGTCTATCCTGTTGGGCGGAACTTAGTAACTTTGGCTACAGTCAAGCAGGTAATTTTCGCTTAATTTCTGAAATAAGTAATCTATCTTCTAATTATTGATAACTAATAACTGATAAATTATTGAATGGTTGACGTAAAGTTTAGTTAGGATCGAAAACTCAATGGTAAATATGCTTAAGCCCAATGCTCAACCAGCTTTACTGGTGTTGGCTGATGGAACGACCTATCGTGGCTGGTCATTTGGGGCAGCAGGTACTACGGTTGGGGAAGTGGTATTTAATACGGGCATGACAGGATACCAAGAGGTTTTGACCGATCCGAGCTATTCTGGCCAGATCATTACTTTTACCTATCCTGAATTGGGTAACACGGGAGTCAATCCTGATGATGAAGAATCCGCTACGGTGCAGGCTAAAGCAGTAATTGCGCGCAATGTTACCGATCGCCCTAGTAACTGGCGTTCGACTCAATCTTTACCAGAATATTTACAGGAAAGAAATATTCCAGGTATTTATGGCATTGATACGCGATCGCTAACTCGAAAACTCAGAGACTATGGTGCAATTAACGGTGGCGTTTCCACAGAAATACTCGATCCTGAAAAACTGTTAGATATAGTGCAGCAAGCACCTGACATGGCTGGATTAAATTTAGTTAAAGAAATAACCACTGCTCAAGTTTATGAGTGGTCAGAAGAAACAGAAGCAGAATGGGAATTTGCTGCCAATGCGAATACAGAGCGTCCATTGACTGTGGTGGCGATCGATTTTGGTGTTAAGCGCAATATTTTACGCCGTTTAGCGAGCTATGGATGCAAAGTAATTGTTGTACCTGCTAATACTCCCAGTGCAGAAATCTTAGCCTACAATCCTGACGGTATTTTTCTTTCCAATGGCCCTGGAGATCCTGCTGCGGTTACCGAGGGTATTGCCGTTACCAAAGAATTACTCGCGGCTGAAAAACCTACCTTTGGGATTTGCATGGGTCATCAAATCTTGGGTCTATCCTTGGGTGCAGAAACTTTTAAGCTTAAATTTGGACATCGTGGCTTAAATCAGCCCGCAGGTTTACAAAAGCAAATTGAAATTACCAGTCAAAATCATGGCTTTGCGATCGCCGCCGAATCTTTAGGTGCAGATGTCGAAATAACTCATCTTAATCTCAACGATCAAACTGTAGCGGGTTTACGTCATAAAACCCTGCCCTTTTTCTCCGTACAGTATCACCCTGAAGCTAGTCCAGGGCCTCATGATGCGGATTATTTGTTTGAGAATTTTGTTAAGTTAATGCAGGAAGCAAAAGATTCATGACTACCGATTAAGCTCTCAATAAGTACCCTATTATTTTCATGCTATACTTGTACTTATTAAAGGACACCTTGAAACGTCATGGAAATAGTAAATTATTCAGAAGCGAGAGAAAACTTCAAACAGGTTTTAGATCGGGTAAGTGATGATTGCGACTCTACTTTAATCAAAAGAAGAGACCATGAAGATATCGTCCTGCTGTCAAAAAGTCACTACGATTCAATCATGGAGACATTGTATTTAATGCGTTCTCCCGCTAATGCTCAACATTTGATGGAGGCGATCGCCAGAGATCAAGCTGGAGAAGGAGAGCGTCACGAATTGATTGATGAGTCCTAAAGGATACCGCTTCGCATATGATTTAATTTGGGACAGTAAGGCTTGGCAAGATTATATTTACTGGCAGGGTCAAGACAAGAAAACTCTCAAGAGAATTAACCGACTCATCCGAGATACTTTGGCTACTCCGTTTGAGGGAATTGGTAAACCCGAGCCTTTAAAAGAAAATTTGTCTGGCTACTGGTCGAGAAGAATTGATGAAACTAACAGATTGGTCTATCGAGTAGGAGAAGACTATATCAAAATTATTTCTTGTCGATATCACTATTAGAAAGCGTTCTCGCCTTTGTATAGTAGGCACAAATAACCCATAATAAAAACCATTTCAAGACGAGCTAGTCTCAGAGCGATCACCCTAAATTCACTAAATATTTGCAAATCGGGCTAATGTCTAAAGTGAAAAATACTGTTGATCGAGTAAATTTTTTGCGTCTTTTTATAGATACTAATGATTTGCACTGATGTTTCCAAAAAGTTATTAAGCTAATATATTGATCGAATTTTAGCTATAAACAATCTAAAAATGGAAGCAATAAAATTGTGGCAAATTATAGATCAGCAACAAATTAAAGGTATTGAGCGAGCCAAAGTAGATTATGAAGCACGTCTAGAAACTTGGATTAAAAATGATATTTCTATTATTTCTAATAATCTTATGGTTATTGGAACACAAGTTCAAACTTCTTACGGTCATAAAATCGATATTTTAGCAATAAATAGTAGTGGAGAGTTAGTAGTAATTGAATTAAAAAGAGATAAAACTTATAGAGAAGTTGTCGTACAAGGGCTTGATTACGCTACTTGGGTTAAAAATTTAACTTATGATGAAATAAATACTATTTTTAATAAAAATAATCCAGATGCTTTAGAGTTATCGGAATCTTTTAGTGAAAAATTTAACCTAGAGATTGAAGAATATAATACTGACCATAAAATTTTAATTGTTGGTTCTGAAATTGATGATTCAACTAAAAGAATAATTGAATATTTATCAGGAGAACCATATAATGTCAATATTAATGCTTTATCTTTTAATTATTTTAAAGACAGTGAAAATAAAGAATATTTAGCTCAATCTTTTATCTTACCAGAATCTACTCTTGTTGAACCCAGTCAAACTAAAATCAAAAGAAAAGGGATATCAACTATCAAATCCTTATTTGAGAGTAATAAACTTGAAATTGGACAAAAATTAATCTTCAAGCCTGCAAAAGAAGCAGGTAAATATAATGAAACTGATTTTATTGCTATCATTCAAAATAATCAAACAAATTGCTTAAAAAGAGCTACAGATAGCCAATGCTATTCTTTAAGTAAACTAAGAGAAATAATTGTGAATGAATTAGGTTTGACTAATATAAGAGCAAATTGGGGGTTTGGTGTTAGGTATGAATGGATAACTGAAGATGGTAAAAGTTTGGCAGATTTAAATAAAGAACCATAATAATGGCTATTAATAACAAAAAAACATTCATATTTTTGACGACAACTATCGGCTTAAATTTAATAATTTGGCTCAATTTTGTCTATACTTTTCCAGTTTTAGCCCAACCAGTAAATTGTACTAATTATGGGGCAAATCCCAATACAAAAAACCCAAAATGTTTTAGTGTAACTGGATCAAATAATTATCGAGGCACTGACAGTAACCAGATCTCATTAGAACAGGCTTTCGCAGGGCAGAAAAGCAACATTCAAGTTCAAGGGACAGGAAGAGTAATTAAACTGCTGCCAGACGATCTTGATGGAGGCAGACATCAAAGGTTTATCCTTAAATTGGCTTCTGGTCAAACCTTATTAATAGCTCATAATATCGATTTAGCTCCAAGAATTAGTTTGCTTCACCTAGGGGATTTAGTATCTTTTTTTGGTGAATATGAATGGAATTCTCAAGGTGGTGTAATACATTGGACTCATCGAGATCCTAACGGTAGACATATTGGAGGTTGGATCAAACATGCTGGCAAAATATACCAGTAAACTACTTGTTAAGCGCGATTAGGCTCCCCTAAAGGATATGCGTAGCGGTATGCTTTAGCACTAGCTCCGCGTCGCGCCTAGCCTTCGGATCGCGCTATTTGCATATCTTGCTAATGTCTGGAGTGGGAAATATTGTTGATAGAGATGATATTTTAAATAGAAATGACAGGGAAAACCAGTGCCAGTGAACTGAGGTTCATCCCATGTGCCATCGGACTTTTGGGTATTGAGTAAATATTCTATGCCACGCTCAACGGTTGCTTGTCCTGCAAAATTAGTACCTTCCATAGCTGCCATAATTCCTATTAATGCCCAAGAGGTTTGAGAAGCAGTACTAATGCCGATACCCTTAAGACTTTTGTTGTCATAGCTAGCGCAGGTCTCACCCCAACCCCCATCAGCATTTTGACAGCTAACTAACCAAGCTGCACCTTTATTGATCTCTGTCTGATAACGAATTGGCGCTATTAAACTTAAAGCAGCCAAAACCCCGCTAGTACCGTAGATATAATTA
Organism: Pleurocapsa minor HA4230-MV1; assembly: GCA_019359095.1. Lineage (NCBI taxonomy): Bacteria > Bacillati > Cyanobacteriota > Cyanophyceae > Pleurocapsales > Pleurocapsaceae > Pleurocapsa > Pleurocapsa minor. The sequence continues at coordinate 9,372 of JAHHHZ010000008.1, forward strand.
ACGCCCCAGCGTCCAAACCAACTACCGTCGGCTGATTGTTCTTTAATTAAATAGGCGATCGCTTTTTGCACCCGTACATCGTCCATCGAGAGATTACATTCTCCCAGCATTTCTAAAACCCTTGCCGTCACGTCGGCAGTATTGGGGTCGATCATTGCTTTTAAGTCGCCGTAAGGAATCAGGTTGATCCAGTCCTGATCGTTATCTAGGTCGAAGGCTGCCCAACCTCCAGGTTTGCATTGCATGGATGTGATCCAGTTGAGACAACGAGCGATCGCCTGTTGTTTTTGTGCCTCATTAGGAAGTTTAATCTGAGATAGTCCCATTACTACTACCGCTGAATCATCTAAATCGGGATAGAAGCGATTATCATATTCAAATGCCCAGCCACCAGGAGTTCCAGCTTTATTTTTGACCGCCCAGTCACCATAATCTAAGATCTGCTTATCTAACAACCATTCTCCCGCCTTGACTAAAGCAGGATGATCGGCAGCAATTCCCGACTCAGCTAGAGCGCGTAAGCACCAAGCCGTATCCCACACAGGAGAAACGCAAGGTTGAACACGATAGCTATCTTCTGTCTCCAGGGAAAAGTTATCAACAGCCCTCAGACCTCTTTGTACCACAGGATCGTTCACGTCATAATCCAAACTGCGTAGAGCAAGAAGAGAATTAAGCATCGCGGGAATAATTCCCCCCCAATCTCCCGTAGCTTCCTGTCTTTCTAAGATCCACTTTTCCGCAGCAGCCAGACCTTCTTCACGTAACGGCACTACGTTGAAGTTTTCCGCTAGCTTAAAAACACCATCAAGCAGAACAAAAACATCTGTCCAATCATTGCTACGAGGTAATTCATAACGAACATTAGCAACTCCTTCGGTGTAGAGTTCATCAAGATTAATCGGTGTATCCAGCTTAAATATCGGCTTGCGATCGAAGACAATTAGGAGGGGAACAGTACTACTCCTTGCCCAGCTAGACATCTCGTAGATCGTGAAGGGAGATGCTTCAGGTAACAGCATGATCGATGGCGGAATTGAGGGTAATCCTTGCCAGTCATAGCAGCCAATCAGTGCTAGGTGCATCTTCGTAAAAATTCTAGTTTTACTAATACCCCCCTGTTGCAGAATAAATTTTTTCGCTTTAACTAAGACAGGATCTGTTGGCTCAACTCCCAATAAACGTAGCGCCATGTAAGCTTCCACCGTAGTCGAAAGCTCACCACCATCACCGTAGTATAATTCCCAGCCACCATGTTGACGCTGTTGCGATCGCAAGTAAGTTTCTGCTTTGTCTAAAGGTCGTTGCTTGTCAGTCCCCCAAATCTTATGTAACAGCACAACTTCTGCCGTAATAGTGACGTTAGATTCCAATTCGGCACACCAATAGCCAGCAGATTCTTGAATTGATAATAAATAATTTTGGCTACGAGCGATCGCCTTTTGAACTCGATGCTGAATTGCTACTGTCACCTTAATTCACTCCTACTTAATCTAAGCTACTGGATTTTACAATCAACTTTTACTGAGTTAGGTTGATTTTTGTTACCTTGGTTCGCGATCGCCAACTTTATTAGTAAACTTTAAAATAAAAATACCTAGTCAATAAAACTAGTAAATAAAATAATTATCGATCCGCTTTGAGCCTAACCTTAGTTAAAGTTAAAAAAATAAAAACTTAGATTTATTTTCCTGGCAACAGCTAAAACTTAGTTGATTTTCATCAATAAATATCATTATTTCGATTGAGCGCCCAAAATATATGACAAATTCATCTCCTCCAGAATCACCAAATCCTATACCAGAACGTCGTAGAAGACCAGCAACAGGTGTAACTTTTGACGAAATGATCGCGATTATCGTGGCTTTTTCGACTATTGGTGCAATCTTATTTTGGGTTCTTGGTGGTAAAAACAACAAACTAGCGAGCAATCTTGGTTTGAATGGCAACAATGGTTGGCTAAGCTTGAATCAAACTACTGATACTGGTGCTGATACTAATTTAAGTGAGCAAGAGCTAGAAGCAGAAAATCGTCGCTTAGTCGCCCAGATCAGGGAACAAGATACACCTGTGGTATATGTTCCTCCTAATCAGACAGTTAAGCTACCAGCCGAAGCCACCAAAGAAACCATTTCCCTTGAGTCTGGCGCTAAACTAGTTCCTCTGACTGGACTAGCTACTGTGCCTGCATTAAGAAATAGACCTGCTAATATTCCTCCAGTTGCAACTAAAGATAATATTGCAGCTCAACCTCAAAGAAATATTCCAGCAACGGTGAAGCCAAAACCCAAAGTAGCCCCAAACAAGGAGCCTGTACAGAAGCCAGTAGCGGTTGCTCCAGTAATTAAAATGCCTCAAGATGTTGCTCCCGACTATTGGGCTTATTCTTTTATCAAGCAGATGAGAGACAAAAAATTAGTTCCTGAGCTAGCTGAAAACCAAGAGTTCAATCCAGATGTTTTAATCACTAGAGCAAGTATGGCAACTTTTGTTAGTCAGGCTTTTGAACAGCAGCCCGCAATCAGGAATGTTAAGCGATTCAACGATGTCAGCAACAAAAATGAAATCGCTCAAGATATCGATCGAGCAGTACGTACTGGCTTTATGCAGGGCTACTCCGATCAAGAATTTAAACCTTTGGAAAATATTTCTCGTTATCAGGTATTAGTTACTTTGGCGACAGGATTGGGTTTGCAGCCATCAAAAGATGCCGATCAAATTCTTCAGCAGTTTGGCGATCGCTCTAATATACCTGATTGGGCAAAACAACAGGTAGCAGCAGCAACGGAAGCTGGATTGGTAGTTAGCCCCCCCGGTGTTAAGAAAGGCTCTTTAGATCCACAAAGAGCAGCAACCAGAGCCGAAGTTGTAGCCATGATCCATCAAGCTTTGGTTAAAACTGGTAAACTTGAACCTATAGAGTCTGAATATATTGTTAAACCCTAGAAATAGAAATATTTTAGCTATTTACTAATTAACGCTCAAAGAACATTTTAGAAACTGTTTCCAGCAGTCATTTAATTTCAGACAAAAAGTAATTTTGGTAATTTGTAGCCAAAACCCCTAGATTAATCTATGGGGTTTTTTGTTGCCTGAGTCACAGATTACTCCGTCGTCTTAATTCTATACAGGTTAATCATCTTATGTCTGCTCCTCCAATTCAATGGTATCCAGGACATATTGCTAAAGCAGAAAGGCAATTAAAAGAACAGCTAAAAAAAGTAGATGTAGTCTTGGAGATCCTCGATGCGAGAATTCCGCTGGCTTCCCATCATCCCCAAATAGATAGCTGGATTGGCACTAAACCGAGAATTACGGTGCTAAATCGCGAGGATATGATTCCCGAAGCTGCAAAACAGGCGTGGTTGCGTTGGTTTCAATCTCACTCAGAACAACTATATTTGACCAACGCCAAACAAGGGAAAGGGATCGACGCAATTAAAAGTGCTGCTCAAAAAACAGGAGTAGCGATGAATCAACGTCGAAGCGATCGCGGGATGCGTCCTCGTCCTGTAAGAGCCGTAGTAATTGGCTTTCCCAACGTTGGTAAGTCAGCATTAATTAACCGTTTGGTCGGCAAAAAAATCGTGGTGAGTGAGCGTCGTGCAGGAGTAACTCGTCAGCTACGCTGGGTAAAAATATCTCCAGAGATTGAATTACTTGATGCTCCTGGAATTATTCCCTGGAGACTAGAAAATCAGCATGATGCTGTAAAATTAGCCATTTGTGAAGATATTGGTGAGGCATCCTATGATAATCAAGTTGTAGCCGCCGAAGCCATAGATTTACTAATTAATATTGGCTACGACCAAGTTTTAAAATCTCGGTTCAATTTTGAATTCAATCCTGCGGAAACTACAGGAGAATCATTTATTCAAGATGTGAGCGATCGCTCTTTTAAAGGAGACAAGGAAAGAGTGGCTCGTCAGATCCTGTATGATTTTCGGACAGGAAATATGGGTAAGATTCCCCTGGAGTTACCGCCACCTTCAAAAGTCAAAAGTTAAAAGTCAAAAGTTTTACCTCTTTAGTGACGTGCTTATATTTAATTATTGAATGTGTTTTGTTTTGTTCGCCACTACTGGCGAGGCTTTAGACGACGAGTTTTATGTAGGTGATTTGGGTAGTGAAATATAAATATAGATGGTTGTTATTATTGTGGTTGATTTTTTGGCTAGGATGGGCGCCAATGGCTGATGCTGCTATGTGCCGCGATCGCTATGGACAAGAAGTGTGTATCCTGAAGTTGAAACGCAGTGCCAAAAACTATTGGGAATATCGCGCCAAAGTTAGCATTGATGGTGAACAGCAAAAGAACCCAGAAGTATATAACTGTCGCGATCGCACTTTAACTCGTAAGGGTAAATATCCCATTCCTTTTAAATCAAATAGCCCAGGGGAATTAGTTTGTAGCCTGTTTCAAAAATCATAAAATGGTAATTAAATACATCAATTGAGAAAAGAAATGGAAGCAGTTGCTATTCCCAAAGGATTTCGGGTAACTCCAGAACAATTTGAGCAGTTGGCTGATGCCGAACAATTGGCACGCTTAGAGTTAACTGAGAATGGAGAATTAATTGTTATGAGTCCTACGGGTGGTACAGCAGGTAGAAAAAATCGCCGTCTAACACAACAAATGGGAATTTGGACGGACAGAAATGGTACGGGAGAAGCTTTTGACTCTTCTACAATTTTTGTATTGCCTAACGGTGCAAGAAGAAGTCCTGATGTTAGCTGGATTAGATTAGAACGATGGAATCAATTGTCTCAAGTGCAACAAGACGGGTTTCCTCCGATTAGTCCCGATTTTGTCATTGAATTAGTAAGTCCAAGCGATCTAAAAAATCAGCGATATGAGGATTTACAAGCAAAGATGCAAGAGTATCTAGATAATGGAGTTCAGTTAGGCTGGTTAATTGAACCATCAGCGAAAACAGTAGAAATATATCGATCACGACAGCCAGTAGAAATATTAAATAATCCTCAATCTCTTTCGGGAGAAGATATCTTACCTGGGTTTACTTTAGACTTAACTGAAATATTCACTACTTAATTGATGGCTATTATTTAACAAAAAGCTTAAAAGCTAACGGCTCAGAGCTTACCTCGAAGCGGTTTAATCAACTTCTCATTTTTTATCTTTCATCATTTGCCCCGTCGTATTGTATGCTGCCTCAAAGAGTTAATGATAAAAATAAATAATAAATAAATGTTGATTAAAACAGATAAGATTCAGGCTGGAGAGTTCCAGTGGTTTTATCGTCAAACTGAAATAGCCAGCGATCGGCCTCGCGACATAGCTACGCAACGCACTCCCGTACTTTTTTTACATGGTTTACCCGCCCATAGTTACACCTGGCAAAAATTAATGTCTCTTTTGGCAGCAGAGAATATTCCGAGCATTGCCCCAGACTGGATCGGTTCGGGATTTTCGGCTAAACCTGACAAGCGAAATTTTGCTTATACTCCCGAAGCATTTTTAGCAGGCTTAAGCGAATTTATTGCCGCTATCAAGTTAGAAAAATTTTATTTAGTTGTACAAGGATTTTTAGCCTCAGTCGGTATTCAGTATGCTCTGCAAAACCCTGAACAGATCGAGGGATTGATTATTCTCAACACACCAATTACGGCTGGGGTGAAGCTTCCTTGGTCAATGAAGCAAATGACTTTACCTGTAGTGGGAGACATGATGACTCAAGATCCTTTATTAGTTGATCGCACCCTGGAAAAAGGCAGTGGTTTTGTCATCGAAGACAAAGATCTAGATATTTTACGGAAACCGTTCTTGCAAAGTTCAGATGTTGGTCGAGCCTTAATGACAACCCTCAAAAAACTCCAGCTTGATATCGTAATCCCAGAAATAGCAACAGGCTTAAAGGATTGGTCAACACCAACCCTAATTATTTGGGGGGCGGCCGATACTTGGCTCGATGTTGACGATGTAAAGCAGTTAGCGATCGCTAATTCAGCCATTACTCTAGTTGAGTTGCCAACAGCTAAACATTATCCCCAAGAACATTGGACATCAGACATTGCCAGTGAAATTGTGGAGTTTTTTCGTCGTAAAGTTTTTTAAGATGCAGTTTTCCTGAGAAAATTAAACCAAAGTAATATTTGTTTTGAGCAAGATGAAAATTTTTCGCCCTATTCTTTCACTAATATTGGTACTGGCTACAACTCTTTTGGTTAGCTGTGGTGCCCCTGCTGTTTCAACACCGCCAACTTATACCCCTGAGAAGTTAGAAAAAATTAGCACTTATCGTATCCCTCTAGATATTGCTCGCCAGAGAATTCCCGAACTTGGTCAATCGATCGTCAACGAAGATTGGGTCAATGCTAATTCCTTTCTCCACGGGCCTCTGGGCTTAATTAGAAGAGACTTAACTTATCTCTCTAATGCTTTGCTTCCCGATGAGCAAGAACCAGCTTTAAATGTAGCTAAAGATATTTTTAAGCACTTGGAAAATATCGATGCTGCGGTCAGCGAAAAAAACTACACTGTAGCCATCAATCAGTATAAAGAAGTGGTATCTGATTTGGATCTCTATAATAGTTTAATCCCTCAGACCAAAGAACCCGAACCTGCTAAACAAGCTATGAAAGAAGCTGAAAATACTTTTGCAGGAGTCAAAGCAGAAGTAGAAGAAACTATCGAGCAATTTATTCCTGATTTTAATGACAATGCTTAAAGTCATCCTGATTTACAGCGAATTTCAGTTGGATAGAACCCATTACCCATTACCCATTACCCATTACTTCGATAAATTGATGTGTCTACTCAATTGAAAACTGCTGTAAATCTCAGCTATTTGGGCTTGGCACTGCCGAGCCTTTTTTAGTCAGTAATTAGCAGGGTAAAAATAGAGATGAGCAAAATTGTCATAATTGGCTGTGGAATTGTTGGGGCAGCGATCGCTTATGAATTAAGCTTAATTACAGGATTGGACATTACCGTGATCGATCAGAATACCCCCGCTTCTGGTGCGACAGGAGCAGCTTTAGGGGTATTGATGGGTGTAATTAGCCAAAAGCAAAAAGGTCGTGCTTGGCGCTTGCGTAGCACTAGTCTAAGACGTTATCAAACTCTAATTCCTGAACTTGAAGCCAAAACAGGCATGAAAATCTCTGTCAATCACCAGGGAATTTTTAAACTCTTATTTACAGGCGATAATCTCGAAAAATGGCAGAAATTAGCGGAGTTTCGGGCTAACGAAGGTTGGGATTTATCAATTGGCGATCGCGATTTTGTTGCGCACCATTGCCCCCACTTAGTTAACGAGCAAATTATCGGCGCGGTTTATTCTCCTCAAGATGGACAAATCAATCCTCGGGAACTGACTCAAGCTTTAGTTGCTGCTGCTACGGCTAACGGCGTTAAGTTTCAGTTGGGAGTAGAGGTACAAGATTGCATTATCCAGCCAGATGAATTAGCAACCTGCCAATCTTTAGCCACCAGCAACGGTCAAATAGAAGTCGAGCAGTTAATTATCTCCGCAGGCTTGGGTTCAACTCCCCTTACCCAATCTCTACAGCAAGGAATTCCCATTCGTCCCGTACTCGGACAGGCAATAAAATTAAAGCTAGATCGCTCTTTAGGTAATGCCGATTTTCAACCCGTAATTACAGGCAATGATATTCATCTCGTACCATTAGGCAATCATCAATATTGGCTGGGGGCAACGGTAGAATTTCCGACTGAAACGGGAGAAAGTATTGCTGAGGCTCAATTATTAGAGCAGCTAAGGGAAAATGCGATCGCTTTTTGTCCAGAATTGAAATCAGCAACTATACTGGAAACTTGGTCTGGTAAACGTCCTCGCCCTGAAGGTATACCCGCGCCCATTATTGAAAAACTATCAGGCTACAGTAATGTCCTACTAGCTACAGCACATTACCGCAACGGTGTTCTACTAGCCCCCGCAACTGCCATAGAAGTAGTGCAGATGTTAGGCAATACAATTTTGCTCTAATTAATCGCGCCCAAGTGAAGCAAATCTTTCTACACTAGATAAAGAAAAAACATTTAAAAAGTAGACATGACAGATAATACTGCACGCGATCGCTTTCGCGCAGCTTACGAACAACGATACACTTGGGATAGTGACTTCCCTGGCTATACGACCAAGCTAGAACTGAAGCAAGGAGACGAAACCTACACCGCCGAGATTAAAGTGAACAGCGATCTGTCTGTAGAAGTTTCGGGTATTGAAGACGAAAAGGTAGCGGAAAGCGTTTACAACCACATGAGAGACGTAATTACCCACCGCAAACGCAATACTTTTGAAAATGCTCACGGTAAAAACACTTTTACTCTCGGAGAAGAAGATAGTACAGGTGCAGTGGAAATCCTAGTTAAAGGAGACTCCATGGGTTCTAACTATAAGATTCGCGGTACTGAAATCTGTCAAGTGAGTCGTGTTATGGGGCCAATGGCGTTTGTGATTAACACCAACGAAAGTTTAGACACTGGAGAAGGCTATATTTCGACTGGCTATAATGCTATCTTCCGCGACTCTAAAACCAATGATTTAAAAGCTAAACGTGAATTCCACGAAAGTTACGAAAAGCTCGGCAAATATTACGTTCCTAAGCATCAAACGATCGAGTCTATCGATCCCAACTCCGCTAAAATTACCACTGAATTTATCTTTTCAGAAAATAAACTCTTAGAACCTGCTGCGATCGCATGAGTTTAGCACAAGTTTGTTTAGACCACGCTAGGATCAGATTATAGTAATACAGTTAAATCAACTAAATCAACTAAATCAACTAAATCAACTATGACATTAGCATTAACGATGGATAACGTAGAAACCGTCTTAGACGAGCTACGTCCTTATCTCATGGCTGACGGCGGTAACGTTGAACTAGCCGAAATTGAAGGCCCAATTGTCAAACTTAGATTACAAGGTGCTTGTGGCTCTTGTCCTAGCTCTGCCATGACTCTAAAAATGGGGATCGAACGCCGTTTAAGAGAAAAAATTCCTGAAATCGTCGAAGTAGAACAAGTAGTTTAAACACATTAATCGTAGGGGCGAACGGCGGTTCGCCCTTACAGGGTTTATCGGTTATCGCGATCGCTTCATAAATAAAATTATAATTATTCACCCCAATCAGGTTTCATTTCTAGCCTCAATTATTCGCCAAATAATAGCCAAAACTAGTTTCAGTTATAATATCGACACACTCGAATCACAGCGTTCCTGCTGTTAACCGCAATGACTGCCACAACTACAACCAAAATATTTTCCTTTGAAGAATATTTACAACACGACCAAGATCCTGATAGTCGTTACGAATTAGTAGACGGCAAACTAGAATTAATGAATCCTCCAACCTTTCGTCATATTCTCATTAGCGACTTTATTCGTGATGCTTTTAAAACAGAAATAAATCGCCTTAAACTTCCGTGGTTGGCAATTAGAGAAGGAGGAATTAGAACGGGGTGGCGTAAATCACGCATTGCCGATGTTTGCGTGGTAGAAAGAGAACAAGTAATGGGTTCGTTAGATGAATCTGGAGTATTAGAAACTTCTCCTTTGTTAGTCATAGAAGTAGTTAGTCCTGAATCAATTAAAAGAGATTATCGCTACAAACGCTCCGAATACGCAGCTATAGAGATTAATGAATATTGGATTGTCGATCCCATAGAACAGCAAGTGACAATTTTGATATTAGATGAAGGCTTGTATGAGGAAACAATTTTTACTAGCGATCGAGAATTAGTGTCACCTACCTTCACCGAAATTAAGTTAACTCCTCAACAAATTTTTAGCGCCGAAAATATTTAAGGCGATCGCTGGTGGTGTTTATTGTTAAGAATATAATCTATAAAATAAAATCGCAAATTTTAGGGGCTGTTTAACAAAGTTATGCAACACCCAAACCTGTATATTCACGGATATAAGGAGGTTGTAAACCCAAAATAATATCTTCCTTTGCCACTCCCATAGCAATTAAAACATCGGCGATCGGTTGATCTGTTTGATTACGTTGAATCCAAATCTTACTGTCCCTAATCTCTAAATGAATTACACAGTTATAAATACGTTGGTGTTTCTGCCAACCCAAATCGATTAATAAATATCTATCCCTATCTAAATCAAAGATAACTTCTGTTTCGATATCTCCACCAATAATTTGACCTTGAGTTTGTTCAGTTAAAAATTGCTGAATATATTGACGATAGTTAGTTAATTTATCCATTCTCTGGCAGACATTAATTAAATATTTTTTTATCTTGGTTTTTCTATAATCATATCCTGGTAATCGGCGCGATCGCTTTCACAAGTTGTACTTTAGTTTTATATTATTGACTTTGTATATACATTTGCGTATATTCAAAGTATGGAATTTGAGTGGGATGAAAATAAAAACCGAAACAACATCATCAAGCATGGTATTGACTTTCAAGAAGCAAAGCGAGTTTTTGAAGATCCTGACTTACTAACTTATGAAGATAATCGCTTTAATTATGGGGAAAGAAGAGATATTTCTCTAGGTCAATTAGAATTAACAACTCAATCAAAAATAATCGTTGTAGTGGTTGTTTCTACCGATAGAAATGGAATAGTTAGGTTGATTTCAGCTAGAAAGGCTAGTAAACAAGAAAGAAGAGAATATGAACAGCAATCAGTTTGACCTCAATATATCCCTCGAAGAAAGAGAAAGAAAGCTAGTCGAGATGTCTGATGAAGATATCAACTTTTCCGATCTTGCCGAATTAGATGAAGCTTTTTTTAAAAATGCTAAGTTGGTGAAAAGAAAACCTACAACAGAAGCAATTTCTATCCGAGTCGATACTGAAACCCTGGAATGGTTTCGCAACTATGCCAAAGATCATGCGGAAATTAAAGGATATCAGACTTTAATCAACGATGTATTAAGAACCTTTGTCATCCAACAAATAAAAAACGAAACCTAAAATAACTATATTTGATGGCGATCGCTTTTGCAGGGTTTCATTTCCCATTTTGACGGATTCGGATTATCTGGATGTAATTGATCTAAACCCCATGACACAGGATTATTGATGATGTATTGGCGTATTTTATTTATTGCATTACGATCGCGGATAATGTATTCATAATAATTGCGTTGCCATAATGGTGTTGCTGGTACGTCACGCAATATATTGATTTTTTTGGTGGTGATTGATTTGAAACCCGCCATTTAATGATGATAATGATTTTGATTTCATTGGATATTAATTATCCAAGCTATAATTTCATCATAGAGATTACCTGAATTATAATTATTTTGACGATGCTTCAGTCTATCAAAGGATTTTATAAACATGGCTCGATTAAACTGCTAGAAATGCCAGAAAATATCGAAGAAAGTCAGGTAATCGTTACATTTTTAGAAGCCAAACCCAATATTACAATTGAACACACTATATACTTCGGAATGTTTGCTGGTTTAAATCAATCGAATGAAGAAGATTTTAAGATAGCAGAGTTTACTAGCGATTCCGATGACCAGTTAAACTGGTTGTAAATAATAATAGTTTATGAAGTATATTGTTGATACTCATGCGCTAGTTTGGTTTTTAGAGGGTAATTCACGTTTAGGAACAGGTGCAAAAAATGTTCTTACTGATTCTGCTAGTCAATTAATATTACCCTCGATCGCTTTAGCCGAAGCAGTTTGGATTGTAGATCGTGCCAGAACATCGATTCCTTCAGTAGTAGATTTACTCAATGCAGTAAGTGCAGATCCTCGAATAGCAATTTATCCGCTAGACAAAGCTATTGTTGAAAAGAGTATTGATTTATTGACTATTACTGAAATGCACGACCGATTAATCGTCGCAACGGCAATGGTTGTAGAAAATCGAGGAGACAAAACAGCATTACTAACCTGCGATCGCAATATTACAGCATCGGGTTTAATCAGTCTAATTTGGGAATAAAAAATCATATCCTGGTAATCGGAGCGATCGCTTTCACCATTTTGAGGGATTATCTGGATGTAATTGATCTATCTCCCATGACACAGGATTATTAATGATGTATTGGCGTATTTTATCCATTGCATCGCGATCGCGGATAATGTGTTCATAATAATTGCGTTGCCATAATGGTGTTGCTGGTGTGTCACGCAATATATTAATTTTTTTGGTGGCGATTGATTTAAAACCCGCCATTAATGATGATAATGATTTTGATTTCATCTGTACGAGGGCATTATCCCGTAGGGGCGAACGGCCGTTCGCCCCTACATTAACGTTGCCGTTTTTTACGATGCGATCGCGGTTTTTCCCCACGATATTTTTGATGATTACGATGCCATGAAAATGATTAGGCATCACCACCCATCCATCCAATTCAATTTCCTGCCGAATAACAGATGATTTTTGCCATTCATCGGCAACAATTGCACCATATTGATTCAAAATTATTTGCCCATTAACAACATCACCAAATAAACATTGTCGTTGATACGCACAAATAGTCACGAAATATGCCCCTGGTTGGCTGTAATCATATCCTGGTAATCGGATCGATCGCCTGTGGTGTTTGTCGGGATTATATTTCATGGATTTTGATTGTGGTTGTGTTGATTGATTGTGGGCGATCGCGTCGAGCATGTTGATTGATCGTGGGCGATCGCGTCGATCGCGTTGATTGATTGTGGGCGATCGTGTCGATCATGTTGATTGATCGTAGGGGCGTTTCGCGAAACGCCCCTACAATGTGAAACGCCCATACAGGGTTTGGCGGTATTTAAACGGGATTGATCGCGAATAATTACGTGCGACGGTGTTCTTCAGGAACGGTTACGGTTATACCTTGGGGCGTAAATTCAATTTTGCCACCAAGTTTTTCAATATTATTCATTGCCCTTTGACGAATTACATCGCAATATTTAGGTTGCGTTTTCAGGGACTCGAATTCTGACACCACCATCTGGCAGAACAATTATTTCGCCGCCCAACTGTTGAATTTTTTCTAATGCTTTTTCTTGAGTCCTAGTATCGTTAGTGCTACTCAAAACCATTGTCCAAGCACCAATTTGAGCAATTAAACTATCGGGATCATTTTCTAGAAATTCAGCAGTTTGTCTGGTATTGGCTGCGGATTGTTTGGCGTTGGGATGATCGCTCTGTTCTGCCCAAACTGAAGCTGTTCTATAGGATTTTTTAGCTGCTTCAATATCATTGAGAAACATCATTTCATCAATGCCTTTATAAACCCAAAGATAGTAACCTTCTGGGCTGAGTTCTGGCGTAATCGATTCTAAACCTTTGCTGATTGCCTTAACTCCTCGTTCTGGTTGACCTGCAAAAATAGAAGTTGCAGGGGCAAGTAGAAAATAAGCTCGGACAAAACGCGGATCGTGATTGGCTATTGATTCCAAATAATCTGGACTGAGAGAATAGCCTATTTTTTCTCTGACTTCACCATCGCCAAAGTAGTTTAAAAATTGCAACCAAGACCAATCAGCTAATAAATTATCAAAGCCAAAACTTGGTAGTTTTTTTAAAGTATTAATATTAACTTTATCGGCTTGTTCTTGTTGTTGATATTGGGCTATAGTTTTAATCTCATTGTCAGATTTCAATAGTTGTTTTTGGAGATAAACTGATCCCCAGAGTAAACTACCAGTAGTAAATAAAATACCAATAAAGTTTAGGTTTTTTTGCCAATTTAATCTTAGTTTCATAGCCAAATTTATCTAATATTTACAAGAAGATAACATACAAACTCTATCTAACTTCAACTCCATCAACACAAGTGCCAGTATTAGTATTAGGAGCATCTACCGTTGTTCCACCAATGGTATTACCTTGGCAAAGAACAATCCCAAAATCACCCGAAACAAAATAAACACCCATGGCATAGTTTTTAGTGGCTTGAGTCAAAGAACTTGAATTGGTTGCTGTATGCTTAACTAGAGAAGAATTCGCAATACTAGGATTGGGATAACTATAAAATCCACTGGGGGATATATGAATGTCTAATTTACTAATTTGATTAGCAAAAGTAGCTTTTTGGAAAAAATAAATTTGTTGTGATTGACCGAGTGAGCTAAGATTAGTTTTTGCTTCCGTTTCTCTAGCTTTACCTACTTGGAGAATAATATTAGGAATAGATACAGCAGAAAGAACACTAATAATAATTACGACTACTAATAGTTCAATTAAAGTAAATCCTTTATTTTTTTGTATATTTTGGTTTTGATAAATATTTTTGAGAAAAAAAACTATTTTTTTCGTTTTCATTGTTCATAATGATTATGAATTAAATTACTTGTTAATATACTTAGTTAATAAAAAAACAGGTAGAAAAACTGCACTACCTGTTTTTATTGCTCACTAAAATTATTAGCGTATTATTTTGATTATCTAACTACTTCAGTTTGAGAAGCACCAGCAGCAGTGTTGCAACTCAAAACTGGGGCATTGGCATTATTATTATCCGCAGTGATAATTCCATTAGCAGGCATTGCTCCAGTACCAGAAGTTATTGCTCCCAGAGCATCTGTTGCAGCTGAAAGATTAAAACCAGTAGGTTCGCTCATTGAGCGGCATAGAGTAGTTTGGAAATCTCTTGTATCTTGATCGTAGTTGATAGCACCAACATAATCTCTAGTACCATCGTTTAAGTTATTGTTTGTAACTGCAGTTTGACCTTCTCTTTGATAATTACCACTTGCCACTTGAATTCCTGCAGAAGGAACAGCAAATGCATAATATTTTGCAGCACTTGTAGGTACTTCCAAAAGACTAATATAGTTGTTTCCTGCAAGTTGTCCTTGTTGTCTAATTCCTGTAGGAGCAGTGGGAGTGACAGTGGTATTACCCGCAAAAGAACTTACTTGCACATAACGAGATTGTTGAGAACGAGTTAATGCACCGACAATGTTTTTCGCTTCAGATTCACGAGCTTTACCAACTTGACCTAATAAGTTAGGTAGAGCCACAGCAGCAAGTACACCGATGATGATTACAACAACTAATAATTCAATTAATGTAAAACCTTTGTTGCCTTTTTTCTTAGCTTGTAAATTTTGTAGTAATTTAGCAGTAAATACGTTATTCATGTCTATATCCTTCGATTAAATAAAAGTTTGTGTTTTCTGTGTTTGTTTTAGGCTTTTCTTTCCTATTTAGAAATTACCCAATAGATCGACAAAACATATCACCTTAAAAATCTTTTTTTTTAGATTATTTGCTAGTAGTTGAATACTGGATTAACAGCGATTCAAATCACATTTATTATGTATCTTTGAAGAAGATTAAATTAGTAGGGGCGAACGGCCGTTCGCCCTTACATGCCAAACGCGTAACATTAATCATGTGCGATCGCATTGATATGTAGAGAATTTTGGTAGGGCGATCGCATTTATCTGTAGAGGATTTGGGTCAGGCGATCTCATTAAGATATAGAGGATATGAAATAAGGCGATCGCCTTGGGGATTACTTTCATACTGCAAATTATGACTTGGTGCGAAAACGAACTTGCTTTTCTGTAACTACAACAAAATTATCGGGTATTCGCTGAAGATACATTGATAATAAACGCTGTAAAACACGGATCTTATTATTAGAGCGTTCATCTTGTAGACGCAGAAAAATGATTCCTCGATGGGGGTATTTTTCTCGATGAACCTTTTCACCAAAATCCTTGTCATTCGTAATCAAAATCCAGTTTTCCTCAAAAGCTTTGTTAATAATCGCATCATCGCTAATGCCTCGCGCTTGATCGTAAACTGAAAATACTTCGTATCCTTCTTCTCTCAACCAACTTGCTACTCTAGTACCCGCGCATTCATCTACTAAGAAACGCATTGTTGTTTAGGTTCTAGACAGATATTGGCATAAAGGTAGTATTTGCAAGAGATTGAGCAGCAAACAATAAACAAGCTCTAATATCTTCCTCCTCTAAACCATCGTATTCTTCTAAAATCTCCGTAACAGATGCACCTTGTGCCAAAAGATTAAGAATATACTCTACCGCTAGTCGCGTACCCTTGATTACAGGTTTACCTACCATGACTTCAGAATTGGTAGTTATACGGCTTAGTAATTGCTGCTGATTGCTCATAGTTTTCTGTCCAAGTCTACACAATCTATCTTAATGTCAATGCTTCTATTTTAGTCTTTGATATTGCGATCGCATTTATCTGTAGAGAACTTCGGTAAGGCGATCGCATTTATCTGTAGAGGATTTGAAATAAGGCGATCGCCTCATCTTAAATTCAAACTGTTTTTTCTAATGCTCGCGTCACAAAAGTATTCAGACTTACATTTTGCTTTTTCGCTTGAATAGCAATTTTTTGATGCAATTCAGAAGTGATACGCAAGTTGAACTGACCAGAAAATGGCTTATCTGGATCTTTTCCCTCATTTTTACAGTCTTCTAAATATTCATCAATTACAGCTTCAAAAGATTGTTTTAATTCATCTACTGTTTTGCCATCAAATGAAATTACATCTCTGGTATTAATTACTCTACCGAAGAATAGTTGATCGACTTCATCAAATTCTATTATTGCTTCATAGCCTTTATATTTCATGTTTTTATTTCCGCTTTGATTAAAAAGGTACGGACATCTTTAACTTGATATCTTTTTAATTCTTTCTGTGGATGGGGAGAATGAATATTTAGAGAAATGCCATTCAAGCTCAAACGAACTCTTGAGCCATTTCCTTGAGCTACTGATCCTCCTAAAGTCTCAATCAATGACACTACATCGTCCCAAACAATATTGCGTCGAATTGGTGTCGCAAAGATAGCATCATAAAATTTGCGCTGTTTTTTATTCATTATGATTATAGTACTACTATAAAGTACCATAATTGAATTTTTTCGCCATTTAAATGTAAAGAATTTTAGTTGGGCGATCGCACCATATTCAGCAGGTTGTACCTACCTTTTATGCTACTTTAACAAGTAAATAGCAATAAAATATTTGATTCGTAATGGCTAAAATATCGATTTACTTGGATGAGCAAAGATTAAAGGAGTTAGATGAGTTGGTAGACAATTATCCTCATTTAACAAAGCGTAGCCGAAGTGCATTATGCAGCTATCTAATTGAGCAGGAAGCTGCCAAACAGAAACGGCAAAAAATGATCGAGGCAGCTATTGCAGTAGATGATCTGGACTTAGGCTGGAATGAGGAGGAACAAGATTGCGCGATTATCGATGCGGAAGTATCTGGATAGTTAGCTTTGACCCGTCAATAGGAACTGAAATTAGAAAAACGCGACCAGCATTAATCATTTCTCCCACAGATTTCAATCAGGTTAGATCTAAAGTAACTCTATTACCCATATCTTCTACTGCGGTAAAAGCCAAGAAGATTTTACCTGTAATAGTCAGAGTCAAAGCAAGTCAAGACAATGGATTGCAATCTGACAGTACTATCATTGCTATTGAACCTAGTACTTTTGATAAACGCAGATTAGTTAAATATCTAGGTCAGTTAGAAGAAAATTGTTTTGGTGAGGTTAAATCAATACTTAAATCATACCTCGATCTTTAATCTGAATAAATGTGTATAAAGGCGATCACTCTACTGGCGATAAATATCTCGACGATGACCAACTTTAATAATTTCTATGGTCAGTATGGATGATTGAATACTGTAAACGATGCGATAGTCACCGACACGAAGGCGATAATTAGAGTTACTTCCAATCAGTTTTTTACTCCCTGAAGAATATGGATTATCTCCCAAGCTTTCTACCGCCTGTAAAATTCTCGGTATGATTTGCCTGTCTAGTTTCTTTAATTCTTTTTTAGCTGATTGTTTCCACTCAATTTTATATGAGGTCATTTTGTCTCAACTCAGCAACCAGATCTTCATGGCTTGTGGATAATTCATTTCTTCTTTCAGCAATGATCGCTAAATCTGCCAAATCTTCGAGTAATTCTTCAAATTGAGTTATGGATAAAATGACAGCAGTTTTCTCTCCTGCTTCATTAGTGATATAGTTTACAGTCAAATCTCCAGTATTAATCATGTCTAAGATAATTTAGATGATGAAATTAATTATAAACAAGGATTTTGGTAAAGCGATCGCTCTATAATTTAGCGAACCTGACAATGGTGATCTAGTAAGGATCTAGCCAATTCATAATTGTTAGGCTGAGACTGTACTGTATAAGCTTCTTTTTCCAGATCTTGACGCTGAGTATCAACGTATCTTTTGAAAAAAGGTAGAGCTTGGGGAATTGGCTCAAGATCCAAGTCGATCGCCTTAAGTTTACCGTTGCCAGCACAATATTGGGCAGCATGAACACTTTCATGGATCAAAGTCGCTTGACCAAAACCGAGTTCAAACACTATCGGGTTAATCCAAATTGATTTACTCATGGGGAGGAACATACCATAAGGCTTTCTAACTTTGCGCCTTAAACCATCTTCCTGTCTTGGCAAATTAAGATCTGGAGGAATAGCAATATTTACCTGAAACCCATAACTTTCAAGCTGCGTTTTAAGCTGAATAAATTCAGGCTCCGCATTGGGCAACTGGCTAATGAGCATCACGGAACTGACTAACAAAGATTCAAACATCAACTATTACTATATTTTTTTAACTATCAAAATTTTGAAGAATAACAACTGAGATCGCTTCCTATTCATTCCACAACTGATGAATCGTTGGTGTTAAATATTCGGCTAGAGTTGTGGCATCTACTCCTAATTCAGTACGTTCTTGTGCTGCTTTAATCCCTGCTTGAGCGTGCCACCAGGCAGCAGTAGCCACGGCATTAAATAAACTGCTATCCTCAATGATTTTACTTTGGGCTGCCAATCCCCCAGTTAGCCCTGTCAATACATCACCACTGCCACCTCTAGCTAAGGCAGGGCTACTTTGAGCAACTAGCCAAGTCAATCCTTGAGCATTGGCGATCGCTGTTCTAGCTCCTTTAAGTACAACGATGGCGCTGCTTTTTTGGGCTGCGGTTTGGACTGCATTAAGGCGATCGTCTAAATCGGTAACTTCAGGAAATAAGCGTTTAAACTCTCCCAAATGAGGCGTTAAAACCGTGGGTGCAGTGCGTTCATTTAAAACCTCCGCCACATTATGTTGTGCCAAGATATTTAGTCCGTCAGCATCGAGAATTAAAGAACATTCTGACTGTAAGACTTTGGTAACTACTGATTCAGCATTACTAGTCAAACCTGGGCCACAAGCTACTACATCAAACTGACTTAGATCATTTGCTGAGAAAGGTAAAGAGGCGATCGCACCTTCCTTATTTTCAGGACAGCCTATAATCAAAGCTTCTGGTAAGTGACTAGTAAGTAATGGCTTAAGCGATTCTGGCACAGCCACCGACAACATCCCCACTCCACTTGCACGCGCTCCCAAAGCAGTTAGAATAGCTGCTCCTGCATAGGTGCGAGAGCCACAAATTAAGAGCAGGTGTCCCTGACGATATTTATAGGTAACGGCAGGGCGAGGTAGAGGCAAAAAGTCCAGGGCGATCGCTTTAGTTATTTGCTTAACTGGTACAGGTTGGGGTAATACCGACCCGATATGATGTTGTAGCAGACCAAAATCAATTCTAGTACTCTGACCCAAATATTCCAGAGCATGATCCTGAAAGAAAGCTCTTTTCCACAAGCCTAAACAAAGAGTATGAGTCGCTTTAATACTATTGCCCAGCACTACTCCCGTGTCTGTATGGATTCCCGAAGGCAGATCGATACTGACAATTGGTTGAGACCAACTATTAACAAGAGCGATCGCCTGAATGATATTTTCTGGCAACTCGCGAGCCAAACCAAAGCCAAATAAGCCATCAACGATTAATTGACACTGACTTAACGGTTGGATATCTTCATAGAAACTAATCCCTAAACTAGCTGCATAATTAGCATGGTTTGTGGTTAATTCCTTAAGCTTAAAAACAGGACGATATACCTGCACCTGATATCCCGCCAAATATAGTTCACGGGCAATTACCAGCGCATCACCACCGTTATGTCCTGGCCCCACTAAGACTCCGACTAAAGAGGTTGTCGCTAAGGGATACAAACTCATGATTTTGTTGAAACACAAGACCGCTGCCTTTTCCATCAAAGCCGCCACAGGCATTCCTGATGCAAAGATTTGTGATTCAATTTGTCTCATTTGCTCGGCATTAACGATCGCGGTTTCGACTATATTTTCCATCGTCTTCGAGATATCAGCAATATCATCAGGTTATCTCAATTAGAGGGAGAATCAACAAAAATCCTACAGCGATCGCTATTAAAAAATTAATTCTATATTTTCTCTTATTTTCCAACAAGTCTAAGGTGAGGGGAAAGTTTACATCAACTTGATATACATGCGTCATGAATTTGTCATTTTCGATAGTTATTTTAAAATAATACTGCAATGTAATAGTACAATTATACCAAAATAATATTAATGATTGATTAAACTGTTACCCCTTCCAGCTCATCCTCAGTAGACTCGTATAATTCTCTCAACTTCTCTAACTTATCTTCATCCGCATTCCATAAACCCCTTCCTTGAGCTTCGATCGCTCGTGCGACAATATTACGAAAGGCTTCAGGATTAGCTTCCCTTAGTTTCTTTGCCATCTCGGCATCTAACATATAAGTATCGGCAGCTTGGTCATATACCCAGTCATCCTTAAAGTTAGCTGTACCACTCCAACCGATTAAAGCTGTCATCCGTTGCGAGATTTCATACGCACCACCACTACCTTGATCTGCCATAGCTTCCGCCCATTTTGGATTCAGTAGCTTAGTGCGGTATTCCATGCGGAGTAAATCTTTTAACTTGCGCGGGTTAGTATCCTTCGAGAAACTTTCTACAAACGAGGCTTCTACTTCCTTACCACTTTGCTTTTCCGCAGCCAGTTTTAAACCACCAGTGTTGCCATAGTATTCTTGGATGTCCGTTAAACCATATTCTACTGAGTCGATTTCTTGAATTATCTGACTGCTAGTTTCTAATAGTTGTGTAAGTACTTCTGGTCTAGCTTGTCCTTTATCCTTGCGCCCATAACTAAAGACGTTGCGGTTTTTCCAAGTATCAGCAAGTTCATCACTAGATTCCCAGTTACTATCTACCACTTGATCGTTTACTAAAGATCCAAAATCGCCAGCAGGGTTAGAAAACATTCTCGCACTGGCATTAACTATACCCTGAGCTTCTAATATTAAACAGTGCTTACGAATATAGTTATCATCTTCTGTTTCTGTGGCTTCTGCGGCTCGTCGAAATAAATCGTCTAGCAACTCAATAATATTGACAAAGGTATCACGAAAAATACCAGATAGATTAGCTAAAACATCAATGCGAGGATGTCCGACTTCAGCGACTGGTTTCAACTCATAACGCACAATTCTACCCGTACCTTCCTTAACAGGTTCAGCACCAACTAGTTCTAGTAAAATACCTAAAGATTCCCCTTTAGTTTTAATTGCATCCAAACCCCATAACATTACTGCCACAGTTTCAGGATAAGTTCCTTTCTCCTCCAAATTCTGCTGAATAATTTTCTTAGCAATCTCTTTACCTCTTTCATAAGCAGCAGGGGAAGGCATCCGATAAGGATCTAAAGCGTGAATATTTCTCCCAGTGGGCAATACCCCACTACCATCTCGCAACAAATCCCCACCAGGTGCAGGGGGTATATATTCACCATTTAAACCTCGCAATAGATTCGTTATCTCATCGGTATTTTGCGCCAACAAATCCCTAATCTTCTCTCCCTCTTGTAACTTATGAGATAAAACCAAATCATTCTCTAAAACCCTTTGCCCCAAACTAAGCGGGATAAACGTCTTGGCGTCTTGGCGCGAGACAATATCTTTAATCTCACCCTCCGACAAATCCCCATCAAAATACGCTTCCAAATAAGACTTCAAACCTTCTTCACTAGGCTTTTCCCCTAAAACGTGCAACCCAGAAGAGAATAATCTTTGTTCCAATACCTGCAAATATTCATATACCTGGACAAAATATTGATTGATGACATTTTTACTAAATAGCTTGGCATTCTCAACCGTAAAATCAATTCCATGCTTTGATCCCTCGTTGAACTTACAATCTTTCGCTAAACCTGAATCGACAATTTTCTGACAAATAATATCTTTAAGAGCATAATTCTTTTCCGTATCTTCGCGATATTCACCAATTAATTCCCGTAACGCAATCAATTCCTTATACAAGCCTGCCCGACCATAGGGCGGAACATTATGAGATACTAAAACTCCATAACCCCGACGTTTTGCCAAAATTGATTCAGAAGGATTATTAGCTGCATAGATATACAGGTTGGGAATATCTCCTAATAAAATATCTGACCAAGAATAACCCGTATTGCCCAAAGGTGAACCAGGAAGCCATTCGACTGTGCCGTGCATTCCAAAGTGAACCACCGCATCAGCTTGATATTCGTTTTGCAACCATTTATAAAAAGCGGTGTATTGAGGATGGGGAGTTAAATCTTTTTCAAACATCAACCGCATTGGATCTCCAGCAATACCTAAAGGTGGCTGCACTCCTATCCAAACATTGCCTAATTGAATACCGCCAAGTTGAAATTCGTCGCCGTAGGTTTTAAGTCCTGTACCTGTAAGAGACTGCCATTGTTTCTCTACTCTATGGGTTTGTAGATAACCTAACCATTTTTCTAGAGTACGAACATTTACCTGATTAACTGGAGTAGTAGATTCGTCGGCTTCTTTGACCTGTTTGATTATTTCTTCTCCGTCTTGGGGTAATTCTCCTACGTCATAACCTTGGGCTTTTAAAGCTTGAAGGAAGTTGAGTAAACTCTTAGGGACATTTAGTAATGCTGCTGTCCCCGTTGCACCATAACCAGGCGGGAAATTATATAAAATAATTGCAATCTTTCTTTCTAGTGTGGGAGTATGCCGTAAGCTAATCCAATTTTTGAGTCTACCCGTCAGACGATGCAGTCTTTCAGGTACAAGATAAATATCTTCTCCTACTAAACCACCTAACGGCACAGTATCGATCGCCCCATCTAATTCGGGCAGGGAATATAACACCACACTCTGTAAACCCCCTATTCCTTGTCTTGTCCAGGAATGGATATCTTGAATTAATAAAGGTGCAGCAACTATATAAGGTATGTTCTTAGCAGTGAGGATTCGTTTAGCGACTTCTACCTGTCTGCCTGCTTCCATTGAACCTGCTGGGCCACCTACTAGAGGAAAGCCAATGGTAGATACAATCGCATCCACCTTAACTGCATCGTCTTTTAAAGAGAGTATTTCTTTATTACCCTGCTGTCTTTGTTCCTGTTCATAGGTCGTCGTCATCCAGTCTCTAACCGCCACATGACCTTCTACACCATTGATAAAGATAGGTAAGGGAATTAATCCCTGGGATTCAAAGTGTTTAATTAACTGGGGAATATAGGGTTGATGGGTAATAACGTGCTTGCGATATAACAATATTCCAATTACGGGTTTGGGCCTGTCACGATGTAAGGGCGATTCGCGAATCCCCCTATGCGAAGCAGTATCTTTTAGGGCTACGTGGTTTTGATACCATTCCAGATAATCTTTCGGCGACGTAAAATAACCCTGATATTCGGGATGCAATAAACCCATGTTGGGGGTTTCGATTGGTTGGGGAATATCACCGACGGTTAAACCAAGATATTTTTCGGCTAACGTCCAACACATTGAGGCAACATTCTCTGTTCCCCCTGCATTCCAGTAACCATAAATAATCAACCAGTTCCGCAGATCCTGGGCTTTCTTGCCTGGAATATATTTGAGTAATTTAGGGCCTGTTTTTAAGAAACTAATATAACCAGCCAGCTTATCTTCTTCCTTACCGTTACCAAACTTACTGAGGATAAATTTAACAGGCTTGGGCATTCCCTTGGGTTGATCTCCAATGGCAAACTTACCCAACTGCGTCAGACTCATTAACTCTAAAGCTGACTCAAATACTAGTCTGATGGGAATATCTTGCACCCTTTCCCTCAGCCAGATAACTTGATCGTAATCAAAGATCAGGCTACCAAAGAAAACATCAGCAGATTGTAGCGCAGTTTCTACTTTATCAGGAGATGTCGTGATGTCGCGATCGCTAAAAACAATAACTTCTAATTCCCCACACCTGGCAGCAGCCATTGAACCAGCCTGGCGATACAAGTTGGCATTAAAAGATTCAAATCCTGCGATTAAGACAATCCTTTTCATATATCCCAGCTTCTTAAAGTTTCTCTTTAATCTATTTTACTTGATTGATCTGTTTGACAAGCTCGTAAAACAGCATCCTAGTTAATTTGAATAGTATTCTGGTCAGCGCGTTTTTACCCTTGACTGACGAACTTAGTTCCTGATAGCGATCGCTTAATTCTTGAGTCAGTTGATTGTGTTTAATATTTTTGGTTTGAGATAGCACACACACTACCAAATATATAGATTTGGGATGAGATTGTTTAATAAGCCTTTGCGTAATCCACCGAGGGAGAGCTTTACCTTTAGTGTGGAGGGTAATGAGACATATTTGAGCTCAAGATATCTGTATTTGAACGTTATTTTAAAAAGCAACTACATCAAAAAGCGATCGCCCTTCTGCAAAAGAGATCGCCATCATCAAAACTAATTTGGGAAACCTAATTACCTAATTGCACTTCGCCGTTAACTACCCGCACAGGATAGGTAGGAATTTTTATTTCTGGATCGTCGAGATATTCCCCTGTTGCCAGATTAATATTTTGTTTGTAGATCGGGGCTGCGACTTTAATAATACCTTGGCGATCTCCTACTAATCCGCGAGATAAGACATAAGCTTTACTAAAAGGATCGTAGTTACTGAGGGCATAAACTGATTCTGTTTCTCCCAAACGAAAGATGGCTTTCCATTCGCATTGATAGGTATCAACTAGCTGCTGCATTTGCGTCTCTAGTTCGTCACAGATACCTAATGAGTCGTCAATAACCACGCTTTTGAGATAATCTAAACCTCCTTCTAACTTACTAAACCAGACTGAAGTACGCTGAAGTTTGTCCGCCGTGCGGATATAGAACATTAAGAATCGGTCTATATATTTAATCAGAGTTGCCTTGTCGATATCTGTAGCTAACAATACTGCGTGTTGGGGATTCATACCGCCGTTACCACAGACGTAGAGATTCCAGCCGTTTTCAGTGGCAATGATGCCAAAGTCTTTACTTTGGGCTTCGGCACATTCCCGCGTACACCCAGATACAGCAGATTTTAACTTATGCGGCGATCGCAAACCGCGATATCTTTCCTCAACTTCAATCGCTAAACCAGTGGAGTCATCGACTCCAAAACGACACCAGGTACTACCTACACAAGATTTGACTGTCCCTGCTTTTTTGAGTTCAGTTTTGAAAATATCTGTAACTAAAGGAACACAGCCACCGCAACCTGTTCCCGCTTTGGTAGATTTTTTAAGTGCGCCAAGATCCATCACGCCATCAGAAATTGCATTACAAAGATCCATTTTAGAAACGTTGTTACAAGAACATATCTGTGCCGTATCAGGTAAATTATCGACCCCTAATAATGGTGCGGTTGAGCCTTCTCTGGGGGAAACTAATAAATCTTCTGGGTGAGGTGGTAGGGTAATTTGGTTTTGTACCAGTTGCAGCAGATTACCGTAAGCAGAAGCATCTCCAATTAAGATACCACCCAGTAACAATTTGCCATCTTCCGACAACACCAGTTTTTTATAAGTGCCGTTAATGGCATCGGTCAAGGCTAATTCTTTCGCGCCTGGAGTGCGACCAAAGTTATCTCCAAAACTGGCAACATCTACCCCTAATAACTTGAGTTTAGTAGACATATCCGCACCTTCAAAGGTTCTCGATCCTGCTTGGGTAATACTGTCGCTAGCTACTTCTGCCATCCTGTAACCAGGAGCAACTAAACCAAAAATCTGATTATGATAAAGAGCGCATTCACCAATGGCATAGATATTGCGATCGCTGGTAAGACAATGCTCGTTAACCACAATACCATCTCTTTCCCCCAGGGTTAAACCAGATTCCCTGGCTAAGTTATCGCGGGGGCGAATACCAGCGGAAAAGACAATCATATCGGTAGCTAATTCACCACCATCAGCAAATTCCATTTTTACCAGCTTGCCATTGGCACTGACAATATTAGTCGTGGATTTACTGGTATGTACCTGTACTCCTAGCGCTTGAATCTTTTCTTTTAAAACCTCACCGCCAGTTTCATCGATCTGTACGGGCATTAATCTGGGGGCAAACTCGACTACATGAGTTTCCAAACCCATAGACTTTAAAGCATTGGCGCACTCTAAACCGAGCAAACCACCCCCGACAACTACACCAACTTGAGACTGTTTACCCCAAGCCTCCATGTTCTCTAAGTCTTCGATTGTCCGATAGACAAACGTACCAAGGCTATCATTTCCCTTAATCGGCGGCACAAAAGGATATGAACCTGTAGCTAAGACTAGCTTGTCATAATTTATTTCGATACCATTAGCTGAGATTACTTTTTGACGATCTCGATCAATTGCCACAACGCGATCGCCAATATGAATTTCGACATTATTCTCTTGGTAGTATCCTGGTTCAACCAGAGTCAGATCCCCTGCTGTTTTACCTGAAAAGTAACCGCTTAAGTTAACGCGATCATAAGCCACACGGGGTTCTTCGCAGAAGGTAACTAAATTCCATTGTTTTGATACATCTTTTTGTACCATCAACTCTAAGAATTTATGACCAACCATACCGTTACCAACCACGACTAGATTTTTTTTGTTGGTCATTAGATAATTTATTCCATAGCTCTACATACTTCTAATGTACAAATTTTGTTTGAATTTACGGCTGACATTTTGTCTTAATTATATGGTTTGGATGGATAAATTACATCATAGGCATCAATTAACTATTAATGAGGATTGGCCAATTAACGAAAGTAGTAAATCTACTGTTAGTCAATAGCAAAACCCCCGAACTTAATTAATCATGGTGAAGTTCGGGGGTTAATTGCGAGTAAAAAAGGAACCTGGCACTGAGCTATTTTCCCGAGGGGCTACCCCCCAAGTATCTTCGCCGCAACAGCGTTTCACCATCGAGTTCGGGATGGGGTCGAAGTGGGTCCACTGCGCTACTAGCACCA